>DASXHV010000159.1:0-2299 GCA_036488285.1 Jatrophihabitans sp.
GTTCGCGAGATTCGGCGCCGCCTACCGTGCCAGTGGCCGCTTCGGCGAATGCATCGACGCACTCCGGAACGACCTGGCCGACCCGGTCGGTGACCGGGTCTGCGAGACGTTGCGGGTAGCCCGCGAGGTGGGCGGTAGCGATCTGGGAACGGTATTGCGCACGCTGTCGGAGTTGCTTCGCGTCGACGCTCGGACCCGGGCCGAAATGGAAACCCGTCAAGGCTGGACGGTGAACGCGGCAAGGCTCGCTGTTGCTGCGCCCTGGCTGGTGCTGCTGATGCTCGGGACCCAGTCGACGACGTTGACCGCATACGACTCGTCCGGCGGTGTGCTGTTGCTGGTGGTCGGCGGCGTCGTCTGCGTCCTCGCGTACCGCATCATGTTGCGGATCGCGCGCCTGCCCGAGGAACCCAGGGTCTTGCGATGACGGGAAGGCTTCCGTGATCGCGTGGTGGGTCGGCGCGTTCTTCGGCTTGGTGTTCGCCACCGGGGTGCTGCTGGTCAGCTTTGCCGCGCCTCCGATGCGTCCTACCAGGCTGGTCGATCGGATCGCGCCCTATCTCGGCGACGCTCCCGCTCCGTCCCGATTGCTGTCCCGGCCGAGCGCTTCCTCTGAGCCCTTCGGCGTTACTCGGCGCGTTCTGGGGCCGGCCCTCACCGAGGCCAGCCGGTGGATCGACCGTCTCGTGGGTGGCACTGATTCGGTACGGCGCCGCCTTGGCGGCCTCGGATCCTGTGATGGCGTCGAGGAATTCCGGATCGAACAACTGATCTGGGGCGGCATCGGGATGGTCGGGGGAGCGGTCGTGCTCGCGGCCAGCACGCTGTTGCGCGGCGGGATCGACGCGGTGCTGGTGGGTGCCGCTGCGGTAGTCGGCGGGGTCGGGGAGTGCTGGCCCGCGACTGGTGGTTGACGCAGCAGGTGCAGCGCCGCGAGCGCTCGATGTTGTCGGAGTTCCCGGTGATCGCGGACCTGATGGCGTTGGCCGTGTTGGCAGGCGAGGCACCGGTCGATGCACTGCAGCGGGTCTGTGGACTCACTCGTGGCGAGCTGACCAGAGACCTGCGGGCTGCATTGGACGAGGCCCGTGCCGGCGCCGCGATGACTCGAGCGCTGATGGATCTGGCCAATCGAACGACGTTGGAGTCCTTCAGCCGTTTCGTCGAAGGTTTGGTCGTGGCCATCGAACGGGGCACGCCGCTGGCCGAGGTGTTGCGAGCGCAGGCTGCTGACGTCCGGGAGCAGTCCAAGCGTGCGCTGCTCGAGGCCGGCGGTCGCAAGGAAATCCAGATGATGGCGCCGGTGGTGTTCATGATACTGCCGATCACCGTGCTGTTCGCGCTCTATCCGGGCCTGTTGACCTTGGTGTCGATGACGCAATAAGCCCTTTCCGTACGGGTAAAAGTGGTTCTCGGCCATCGGTGCCGGGACCTGTCAGGAGGTTCGAAAAATGATTGACGTCAACCTGTTCGCAGCCTGGTTTGCCACCCGCTACCTCGCGGCCGCGCGCCGGATAACCAGCGCAGAGCGCGACCGTGGCGACGTTCCGGGCTGGGTGATGGTCACGGTGATAACCGAGGATAGGATAAGGCTATGGCTCCGAAAACGCTCAGCTGGGCCATCTACGCGCGCATCAGCCAGGACCGGAACGGTGCAGGGCTAGCGACCAAAAGGCAGATCCAGGACTGCCGCGCGTTGGGCCGGAAGCTCAAGCTTCCAGGCGAGCCGGTCATCTATCAGGACGACGACATTTCAGCCAGCTCAGGCAAGCTCAGGCCCGACTATGAACGGCTCCTAACCGCGCTCCGAGGCGGCAAGCATCAGGTCCTGATCGTGTGGCATCCCGACCGACTGCACAGGCGGAACGCCGAGCTTGAGAACTTCATCGACATTGTGAAGGCATCCCACGTCACGATCCAGAGCGTCAACGCTGGCGAGTTCGACCTGTCTTCCTCATCAGGACAGATGCAAGCGCGCATCGTCGGTGCCGTGGCCCAGCGAGAAGTCGAGCAGAAAGCGGAACGTCGAGCGCGTGCCATCCAGCAGAACGCAGGCTTAGGCAAGCGGCATGGCGGAGGTCGGACGTTCGGCTACGGCCGCACGGTAAATGGCCACGACCGCGACATCGAGAAGCTGAACGCCGTGGAGGCCAGGCTGATCCGGTCCGCGTTCGAGCGGATCTTGGCGGGCGAGTCAACCACGTCGGTCTGGCGAGGGTGGAATGGGCAAGGCGTCAAGACCCAACGCGGCGGGACGTGGAGCGGCTCGAACTTCCGCCGCATGATCCAGCGCCCTTCG
>DASXHV010000012.1:0-2931 GCA_036488285.1 Jatrophihabitans sp.
GCTGCGCGCAGAGACCGACGAAGCGCTGACGTTGACCGGCAAGGATGTCGGGACGCCGATCCTGCATTTCCGCCCACCCACCGGCGTGGCCTTCTTCGGCCCGGTGATCAGCCGCCTTCCTCGACCGGAGGAGGCAGTTCAGCTCTGGGACAACGTGATCGGGTTGGCCACCTTTCCCGGTTTCGCCGAGCTCAAGCGCAGCCTGCGCGAGCGGCCGCAGCTTGCGAGCTTCGGCGTCGACCCCGAAGGTACGGGCATCGTGGAGGACTGGCACGGCGGTAGCCGCCGCACCAAGAAGTAGCACCGCTCAAGTAGACCGGTCAGACAAAGCGGTGGCCGCGCGTGCCACATGGATTGCGCCCGATCCGTGAGTGGGCTCCTGCGACGACTGCGACTCGGACAAATGCCGTCAGGAGTTGCCGGCCAACGGCAGTCGAACCTCGAAACGCGCACCATTGCTTAAATTGGACGCCGACAGGGTCCCGCCGTGGGCCTGGACAAGTCCCGCCGCGATAGCAAGCCCCAGACCGGAGCCACTTGGCAGTGACGAATCAGCGCGCGGCACACGGCCGTTGGAGCCGCGGTAGGCGACGTCGAACACCCTGGGCAGATCGGCGTGGTCGATACCGACGCCCGTGTCGTCGACTCGCGCCCAGGCCCCGTGCTGGTCGTGACCGAGTGCCAGCGTGACTCGTCCGCCGTGCGGAGTGTGCGCGATCGCGTTGGCCACCAGATTCGACAACACCCGTACCAGCGCCCGGTCGCTGCCGATCACCCGCACGGGTTCATCGGGCAGATTGACTTGCAGCGCCACCCCGGCCCGTTCGGCGACAATCCGATGAACGGCCACCACATCGTCGACCACCTCGTCGAGTGCCACCGTGTCGTATGCGGGTTGCACCGCCCCGGCGTTGATCTTCGACATTTCGAACAAGTCGTCCACCATCCCCGACAGCCGGATTGATTCCTGTTCAATATGTTTGGCTTGCTCACGCGCTTCGTCCTGGTTCACCACGCCGTCGGCGATCGCCTCGGCTACCGCACGGATACCGGCCAGCGGTGTGCGCAGATCGTGACTGACGAAGGCCACCAGACGGCGCCGGGATTGCTCGGCTGCCCGTTCGGAATCCCGGATCTCCTGTTCCCACACCGTTCTACGGGCCTGGTAACGCGCCAGCAGCACCGCGGCGGGGATGGTCACGACCGACACGACAACCAGCACCACCGCGGTGCGCTCGAACGTTTCAGTGATCATGAAGCCGCTGGCGCCAAGCACCCCGGTCAAGGTGGCCAGGGCGGGAATCAGCACCAGCGCCACCATGCTCACCGCCAGCGACCACGACCGGGCGAGCCGGATGGTCAGCGCTCCGGCCAACACCACCGGAATTGAGCAAGCCAGTGCCCAACCGGCGATCTCCCACAGATCACTGATCGGCATCTGTTGTCTGCTCCTCCCGCCACAGGTAGCCACGGCCCCAGACAGTCTGAACCCGGTGGGCGTCACCAAGTTTGGAGCGCAGCCGCTTGATGTGCACGGTGACCGTCGATAGATCACCGAAATTCCATTGCCACACCAGTTTCAGCAATTCTTCGCGGGAGTACACGGTGTCGGTGTGGGTCAGCAGAAAAGTCAGCAGGTCGAACTCCCGGCTGGTCAAGCTGACCGGTCGGCCGTCGATGGTCACCGCGCGGGCCGCCGTCAAGACACGTAGCGGACCGGCGCTCAGCTCCGACGGCAGTTCGGCCGTCGATGGGGCGCGGCGCAATACTGATCGGACCCGAAGCGCCAGTTCACGCGGACTGAACGGCTTCGTCACGTAGTCGTCGGCTCCAGCCTCCAATCCGGTGATGCGGTCGTCCTCTTCGCCGAGCGCCGTCAGCAGGATCACCGGCACCGCGTAGCTGTCCCCGCGACGCATGCTGCGGCACAACGTCATTCCATCCGGGCCTGGCATCATCACATCGAGCACAGCGGCGTCGATGCGCTCGGTGCCCAGCAGCTGCAGCGCTTCATTGCCGTCATGCGCGATCGACACGTCATGCCCGTCGCGTTCGAGATACCTTCGCACCACATCCCGGACGATGGGGTCGTCGTCGGCAATCAGGATCCGGCTCACACCACCGCACACTAGACCCGACACGCCTACACCAGGGAGCGATGTCGTGCACTTGTCACGATTGACCCCTTCGTCGCCAGCGCCTGCGGGCCCATAGCGGGTGCGATTCGGTTCGCCCATACCGGGAAGCGCGCGGCGCGATGCCGGGGCCGTCGCTACAGCCAGCGTCGAGCTGGGCCCGAGATGAATGGTCCAGCTAGCTGTTTTCGACCCAGAGCTGCGACTAGCAGCGATGTCGCGGAGAGACGCGCGGCCCAGCCCGACCAGGCGATCACGATCGCTGACAAAATTCCCATGATGGGATATTGAGCGATGAGCTGATCAGAACTCCAGTACGTCATGAGCGTCAGTAGCGATGCCAGGGCAGCAGGGAGGCTAAGCACCCCGATGACCAGTGCGAGGCCCAGCACCGTCTCCAGTAGCGGAATCACGAAACCGAAGAGACCCGGCCAGCTACCGAGTACGGTTCCGGCGAATGCGCCGAAGTACTCAGGTACCCGGCTGTTGGATTTCGCACTGCCAACGACGAGCAGAATGTCCGCGCGGCCAAAGTGTGCGGTGTATTTGAAAATGCCTTCGTGCAACCACAGGATGCCTAACACGACCCTCGCCGCGCCGAAAATGATCGACGCGACGAGGGAGGCGGGCTTGTCCCTTAGCTTCATGTCAGGGTGGCGGCGCCGAAGACGGCCTTTGCCTTATCGCAGTGGATCACGACGGTGGTGTATTTCGACGCATCCACCCCGCTGATCGAAAACGTCTGAGACGGTTTGTCGAACGCGATACTGCCGATCTCCTTGCCCGCAGCCACAGC
>DASXHV010000066.1:0-16818 GCA_036488285.1 Jatrophihabitans sp.
CCCCATGGCCAACAGCTGGTTTTCCAGCACCGTCAGGGACCTCCCGGGCGGTCCGGGAGGCCCCGGTCCACCTGACAATCACGCTACGTGGGCTTGGCAACCCCCCACCCTCAACACGCCGTAACGGCAACCTGCCCGTTACATGAACCTTGGGCACTGGGTCTCGAGCTAGCCGCCATAGCGTCGCTGGCGCGCCGAGAAGTCACGCAGTGCACGCAAGAAGTCGACCTTGCGGAAGTCTGGCCACAGGGCGTCGCAGAAGTAGAACTCCGAGTGCGCAGACTGCCACAACAGGAAACCGGACAACCGCTGCTCGCCTGACGTACGGATTACCAGGTCCGGATCTGGCTGTCCCTTTGTATACAGGTGATCTGCGATGTGCTCGACGTCGATGATCTCGGCGAGTTCCTCGATCGAGGTGCCCGCGCGGGCGTGCTCGTTGAGCAGTGACCGAACCGCGTCGGCGATCTCACGCCGGCCGCCGTATCCGACCGCGAGATTGACCATCATCCCGGTCTTGCCAGTCGAACGCTCTGAGGCGGCCTTCAGCGCAACGGCGGTCGGGGCGGGCAGCACGTCGAGCGCGCCGACCACGGTGAGCCGCCATGGTTGATCCTCGGCGGACAGGTCGTCTGCGACCTGCTCGATGATCCGCAGCAACGGTCCGAGTTCGGCCGGATCACGGTGCAGGTTGTCGGTGGACAACAACCACAGCGTCACGTGCTCGACGCCCATCTCCGCACACCAGGCGAGCAGGCTGTCGATGTGGATCGCGCCCGCGACGTGGCCATGGTTGACGTCGTCCAGGCCTGCGGCGCGGGCCCACCGCCGGTTGCCGTCCAGCATCACCGCGACATGCCGAGGTACCGGGCGGCCGATCAACTGGCGCCGCAACCGCCGCTCGTAGAGGGAGTACACACCGGCGCGAAGGTCCACGAGAGGCAAGATTAGCCCTGTTCCCTATGCGCGTCTGGCACCCAAACCTACGGTGCCGTAGGTTTGGCGGATGGAGAGCACACCAGCTGTCCGGGATCTCGGCACCGACGAGGTTTCGGCGGCCGACGTGATCACCGCGGTCTTCAAACCGCGGATGCGCGGCTGGCTGCACGCTTACGCCGCCGTCGTCTCTATCGGGACCGGTGCCACCTTGATCGTGGTCGCCGCGGCCTTACGCGGCGCCCACGCCGGCTGGTCGACAGCGGTGTACGCCGCGACCGTGACGGCACTCTTCTCGACCTCCGCCCTGTATCACCGGCTGCGCTGGGGACCGCGCGGCCATGGCCTGATGAAACGCCTGGATCACTCGATGATCTTCGTGTTCATAGCTGGTACCTACACACCGTTTGCTGCGCTCACGTTGCCCAAGGCCTCCTCGATCGCGGTGCTGGTGGTGGTCTGGACCGGCGCGATCTTCGGAGTGGGCTTGCAGACGGCCTGGCCCGATGCGCCACGGCTGGTATCGGTCCCGCTGTACATCGCGCTGGGCTGGGTTGCGGTGTTCGTACTGCCGCAGTTGTTGCACGAGTACGGCGTGGCGACGCTGGTGCTGATCGCCGCCGGCGGCCTCATCTACACGCTCGGGGCGCTGGCTTACGCATTCAAGAAGCCGAATCCGTACCCGGGCACGTTCGGCTTCCACGAGGTATTTCATCTGTGCACGCTGGTAGCCGCGATCTGCCATTACGTCGCAATCTGGCTGGCCGTTTTCGCCTGACGGGACGGGGCCCGCGCTGGTTTGCCGGGCCGCCCAGGAATCCGCTGTGGTTGCGCCCTGCTGTTCCAAGGGGCATTTCCAGCTAATACTGTGCAGGTCATGATCACGTTCTCTCCGTCGGACCGGGCGCGGCTGGCTGGTGCCCGCACCCGGTGTCAGGAAAGGCGATAGAGGTAATGACGTATCCGATCCCGCCCCAGGGCGAGGACCCTGGCTTCGGGCCCGGCGGTTCGAGCTATTCGCTGGACGAGACGGCAGGCGCGCTGGAGCCGGCAGAGGAGACACCTGTCCACCAGGCGCAGCTAGGTGCCCGACGCGCGGGAGGCGGGCACCACGCGAACGGGGCGTCCAGGCCGCTGCTGTCGGCGCCGCCCCCGGCGCCCGCCCCGGTGATGGATCCGCACCCGCTACAAACCAATGACTGGAACTACGTGCCCAGGAAATCGGGCAGCGCGGGGAAACCAACGCCTGCCGAGTGGGGTTGGCGGGCGCGGGTGCGCGAGATGTCCGGGGGCTTGCTGAAGTTGTCGCCGGGGCATGAGGAGCTCGTTCACCGCTCTGCGATCGCCCAGATCCGGTCGCACTTACCCGGAAGCCGGACGATCGTCGTCGCCAATGAGAAGGGTGGCGCGGGCAAGACTCCGACCGCGTTGATCCTCTCGGCGCTGCTGGCCGAGTACCGGCGCGAGGCAGTTGTGGCGTGGGATGTCAACGAGCTGCGCGGGACCTTGGGGCTTCGAGCCGAGGTGAGCGATCCGCCGACCACCGTGACGGATGTGCTGGCCGCTGCGCATGAGCTTTCGCGCCCCGAGGCCGAGGTGGGTTTGCTGAGTTCGTATCTGCGCCGCCAGCCGGAGGGAAATCTGGTGCTGGCCTCCAGCGAGGACGGCAATGCGATGCGCCAGATCGGCCATGCGGAGTGCGACATCGTGCGCCAGCTGCTGCTGCGGCGGTACGGCATAGTGGTGTGCGATACCGGTAACAATGCTGCCGCGTCCAACTTCTTGTACACGGTGGATTCGTCCGACGTGCTGGTACTGCCGACCGCGCCGTCGAACGTGCACCTCGAAGTTGCCCGTGCGATGCTGCGAATGCTGGCCAGTCGCGAGACCACAAAGCATCTGGTGCCTCGCGCCGTGCTGGTGGTGACGTCTGGGACGGGGGCGACGCTGAATCCGGAGGAGGAGCGCTGGTTCGTCGAGCGGGTCGGCAAGGTCGTGCACGTGCCGGCAGATCCAGTAATCGCTGAAGGCAGCAAACTCCCGATCTCCGAACTCTCCGATGAGTCGATGCGTGCCTGGACCCAGGTTGCTGGCGCAGTGATGGCTGCGGCGCTAGCTCCGTCCCGGAACGACCGCCCCCGAGGCGGCCGGCGGCGAGCGCCGGAGCCGGATCCAGACGTGGATGTGTCGCCGGCCGCGACCTCCCCGCTGTCGGCAGGCTGGCCCCTCGATAACGGTTGACTCACCTCATCAATGTGCGCCTTGAAACACCGGCACTGACCGCTTGGGTTCAACCGGCGACTCAAGGCGCAAAATCGCCGACGACCCCGCTTCGAAGCGCCGCCAGCAACGACTCGACGTCGGTCACCGGGCGGTCGCACACGAAGCCCCGGCACACATACGCCGCCGGCCCACCGTCGACGAGCGGACGATCGGCCAGCAGCGGAATCCCTTTGCTGTCAGGCATTCCGGCCGTGAGCACCAATCCGGGTGAACAGCTTCCTCGTGCAGCAGTGAGCATCGCCTCGGCCACCGGCCCGGTTCCGACGATCGCTACCTGCAGCGGCCCGGCCAGCGCCGCCTCAGCCACCGCGAGGGTCCAACCGGCGAACCGCGGTTCGCGCGCTGCCAGTTCCCCGGATGCCGCCACCGCCGCATCGGCAGCCTCCCGATGCACGAGCGAACCGGTCAGTGCCGAATACGTCAGCAGCGCACCAGCAATCGCTGACTGCCCGCTGGGCACGGCGTTATCTGCCACCTCGCGCGGTCGGGTCAGCAACTGCTCGGCGTCGTCGGCGGTGTCGAAGAAACCACCGCCCTCGAAGCCGAAATGATCCATCGCGACCGCCAACAACTCCCCTGCCACGTCCAGCCAGATTCTGTCGCCGGATGCCTGGTGCAGTGCCAACAAGCCCTCGGCGAGATCGCCATAGTCCTCGGCCACTCCGGCAGCAGCACTGACCGCACCACCCCGCGAGGACCGCCGAAGCCGCCCATCAAGCAGATGATGATCGACCAGGAACTGCGCACAGTGACGCGCAGCGTCGAGGTACCGCGGCTCGTCCAGCAGTGCGCCTGCCTCGGAAAGACCAGCAATCGCAAGGCCATTCCACGCTGTGATCACCTTGTCGTCCCGCGCTGGCTGCGGCCTCGCAGCGCGCGCAGACGCCAGCTTGGCCCGAACGGATTGCCACCAAGCGGGTTCATCAGGATCGGTCCGTAGCTGCAACGTGGAGCTGCCGTGCTCGAATGTGCCGCCCGACGTGACGTGCAACAGCTGCGCGGCCACGACACCGTCGTCCGAGCCGAGCGTGTCCGCCAACTGCTCCGGCGTCCAGGCATAGGTCAGCCCTTCCACCCCTTCGGTGTCCGCGTCCAGTGCCGAAGCAAACCCGCCCTCAGCCGTCCCAAGGTCCCGAATCAGGAAGTCGGCTGTTTCTCGCACGACTCGCTCCGCCAGCGCAGAACCTGTGGCCCGCCACAGATGCAGATATACCCGAAGCAGCAACGCGTTGTCGTACAACATCTTCTCGAAGTGCGGCACCACCCAGCCAGCGTCCACCGAGTACCGCGCGAAGCCGCCGGCGAGTTGGTCATAAATACCGCCACGTGCCATCGCCTCGCACGTTCCGGTCACCATTCGCAACGCGCGTGAGTCACCCGTTCGGGCATGCGCGCGCAGCAGGAACTCCAGCACCATCGATGGCGGAAACTTCGGGGCCGAGCCGAAGCCGCCGTTGTGTTCGTCGTACTGCCGCTCCAGCACCTCGATCGCACCGTCCAGCTCGTCCGAGCCGAGCGGTGCCGCCGACAACCCAGAACCGATCGACTGCAACGCCGTGACGATTCGCGAGCCCGCGGCAATCACCTCGTCGCGACGCTCGGTCCAGGCTTCGGTGACCGCGTCGAGCAATTGCAGAAATCCCTGCTTCGGAAAGTACGTTCCGGTGAAGAACGGCGCACTGTCCGGAGTGAGCATGCAGGTCATCGGCCAGCCCCCGTGCCCGGTCATCGCGGTGGTCGCCGACATGTAGATCGCGTCGATGTCCGGCCGCTCCTCGCGATCCACCTTGATCGACACGTAGCCGGCGTTGAGCGCCGATGCGACCTCCTCATCGGAGAACGACTCGTGTGCCATCACATGGCACCAATGGCAGGCCGCGTAGCCGACCGATAGCAGGACCGGGACGTCGCGCCGACGCGCCTCGGCGAACGCCTCCTCGGACCAAGGCCACCAATCCACCGGGTTATCGGCGTGCTGGAGCAGGTAGGGGCTGGTCGAGGACGCGAGCCGGTTCACCATGCGATCACGCGCTCGGATGCAACTCGCCTGTCTGGATCGCGGTTCAGACAGGGAAGTTTCGGAGACGACCTGTCGGCGGCGGACCGGCGCGGGTCTGTATCTGGGTCGATTGCTGTCGGATCGACGTGACGCAGACCGCGTCGGGCTACCGCGGGCCTGACCTCAAACAGCGGCGGGCGGCAACTATACGGGTTGTGATCACTCAAGACAGCCATAACATGATTCTTGACCCTCGCCAGGTCTTCCTCACACCGGCCGAGGTGATGGCCCGCTGCCGGTGGGGAGCGGAGTGCCTAGAAGCGGAGCGGGCGTGCCCGCCCTCGACAAGCGCCGTACAATCGCCGTACACTGGCGCAAGGAGGTAGCAACCATGACCGTGACCAAGACGCGACGCCTTGAGCTTCGTACCGATGAGGACACCGAACAGCTGATTATCGACGCGGCGGCGCTGCGCCATATGTCTAAGACGGCGTTCGTCGAGGACGCCGTTCGCACCGCTGCCCGCAAGGTGATCGCACGCTCCGATGTCACGCTGATGGATCCCGAGGTGTTCGACTCGATGATGAGCGCGCTGGACCGCCCCGACGAGTCGACCGAGCTTGCCGAACTAGCCAAGCTGCCGAAGCTGATCGATCGGTGAGCTCCGCGAGCCACCGCGTCGTCAAGCTGGCCCCCGGGTTCGACCTGGGGGCCTTCGACTGCGGCGAGCCGGCCTATAACGAGTGGCTGGTTCGCGATGCGACCCGTGCAGTCGAATCGGGCTCCGCCGCGGTACATCTGCTCGTCGAGACGCACCTCGACGCTGCCGACCAGCCGGACGACGAACGCGTCGTGGGGTATTTCGCGATCTGCCCGACCCTCGTCGTCCGTGACGATGCTCCGAAGCAAGTCCGACGCGGCTTGCTGCGTTCCGCGCCCGGCTGGTTGCTGGCCAAGCTCGCCCTGGATCAGTCGCTCCGTGGCGATCCCCAGCATCAATGGGGACGTCAACTGCTCCGCGAGGCACTACTGAGGATCATCGCCGCGGCTGACATCGGCAGCGGGCAGGTGATCGTCGATCCCGACAACGCCGGACTCGTTACTTGGTATGCCGCCAACGGATTCCTCAGCACCGGCGCCCCTGACCTGCGGATGTACATGAAGCTCGCCACCGCACGCGCCTACCTCCAGTGAGACGTGTCCGTCATCGCCGCCAACCAAAGTTCACCGCTGGGGGGTTGGCGTGGCGCCCGACCCGGTGGAATGATCAAACGTGCAACTAAATCCGCATCCCCCACAGGAGGACGTTGTTATGACCGCAGCAGTAAGCATTCCCGGCTACGTCGTCGGCAGGTGGGACTTCGACCCCGTACACAGCGAGATCGGTTTCACCGTCCGCCACATGATGGTTTCGAAGGTTCGGGGAAAGTTCACCAGCTACACCGGGTACCTGGTCACCGCCGAAGATCCGCTGAAGTCCTACGCCGAGGCCGAGATCGATCTGTCTTCGATCACGACCGGCCAGGAACAGCGCGACGGGCACTTGCGCAGCAGTGATTTCTTCGATGTGGAAAAAGACCCCAAGATGACGTTCAAGTCCACCTCGATCGAACCGAACGGCGACGACTTCCGGGTCACCGGTGACCTCACCATCCGAGGCATCACCCAGCCGGTCACCCTCGACGTCGAGGTGGGCGGCTTCGGTCCCGACCCATACGGCGGCGTTCGTGCGGGATTCACTGCAACCGGCACGATCAACCGGCACGACTACGGCGTCAGCTGGCAGACCGCGATCGAGGGTGGCGGCGTAGTCGTCGGCGACAAGGTCACCATCAACATCGAGATCGAGGCAGTGCTTCAGACCTGACAACCGCTCAAACGCGGCGGCTCGAGAGCCAAAACCAAGCAACCGAGAGCACCTCCTCGATCGGGATCAGATCAGATATCCCTTACGGAGCAAGGCTGTGCTCGGGCCGCCGACGATGCCGACCTCAGCCAGGAACGGCATGATCTTGCCCAGCGCCCATCGCCTGGTCTTCTGGTGGTGCGGGTTGGCCAGCGCTGCCGCGCGTCCCTCGGAGGGCTCGATCCCCACTGCGCGATAGACCTGCGGGCTGGTGATGCTGTCCACGACGATGTAGGACACCACTGCAGTGATTGCGCGGTGGTACTGCCGCGCCGCGGGGCCGCACTCGTCCCACATCCGAACGAGTTCCTCGCGGGCGTACCGGACATGCCGCGACTCCTCGATCACGTGAATCCGGCTAGTGGTGCGGATCAACGGCTGCACGTTGTCGTCATCCATGATCTCGCGCTGGATCCGGTCCAGGATCTCTTCGGCGACCAACACCGGCGCGAACATCGACGGGCCGTGCCCGATCGTCTTGTAAAGCCGAGCCAGCTGGTGGATGGCACGCGGCGGGGCGTAATTGGGGATCTTCATCTTGTCCGCCGCGCGCGCAAACATGATCGAGTGCCGGGTCTCGTCGCCGACCTCGGTCAACGCGTACTGGGCGTGCGCGGTGCGCGGATCAAGATCGTATGCGTAGCGGATCAGCATCTGCATCAGGATCATCTCGAACCACAGACCGACCTGCATGGCGCTGCCGATCTCGTGCTTGGACAGCTCGATTCGCTGCTCGGGAGTCAGCCGCTCCCAGAGTTCGGTGCCGTACAGCGACACCCGGTGAAGCGGCAGATAGGGCATGCCCGCAATCGGGTCCTCTGCCCAGTCGACGTCCACGATCGGGTCGTAGGAGTTGTCGATCGAGGACAGCAGCAGTCGGGTCGCGGTCGTCTGGCGGTCCTGCGCGGGGAGCCTTCGCGCGCTGGCGGTCGAGCTTGCTGACCGGCTTGCGGTGGCCGTCATGTCGCCTCCGTTTAGGTGGTACTTCATGTACCGGTATTTCGACGGTACATCGAGTACCCCCTTCTTGCCTAGACTGTCGGCGTGTCGACTTCGGTGAGTTCTGGTGACGGGCGCGCCACCCGGTACGCAGGCCAGCGGGAACGCCGCCGGGCTGAATTCGTCGAGGCGGCCATCAGTGCGATCCGTGAGCACGGCCCGGACGCCTCGGTGCAACAGATCGCCGAGCAGGCCGGCGTCGCGCGTACTCGGATCTATCGGCATTTCGACGACATCGCCGATCTGCAGCGCGAGATCATCGGCCGCGCCTGCGAGCTCCTGCTGATCGAACTTGCGCCGGTTCTGCAACCAGGCGGCACACCGCGCCAGAAGATCCGGCAGGCCATTGGCACCTACCTGTCCTGGCTCGCCGAACACGAACAGCTCTACCGCTACACCCTGCGACACGTGAAGCACGCCGATTCCGACGACGGCAAAAGCGACAGCGACACCGGCAGCTATGCAGCTGTGCGCGCCGCGATATCGGTGCAGGTCGCGGCGCTGTTCAACAGCTACGCGGCGGCCCTGCGCATCTCCGTCCGGTTCGCCGAGCCATTGGCGTTCGGCCTGGTCGGCTTCATGGAATCGGCTGGTGATCGTTGGTTGAACTCGCCCGACCGCTTCACCGCGGCAGAGCTGGCTGACCAGCTCACCGAGTGGGCCTGGATGTTGATCAGCCAGACCCTGCGCGCCAGCGGCGCCGAGTTGCACCCGGATCAGCCGCTACCTGCCGTACGGCACTGAGCCCACTCGTCGCCCACTCGTCGCCCGACGCGCCTCGACCCTCCGGCGCGGTGTCGGAACAGACGACGATGATGGACGGGTGCAAACCGACGTCGTGACCGCCGATCAGGTCATCGGGACCTTGCAGTCGGCAGGCATCTCGCGTGGCGGCCTCGTCGCCGTAACGATGGTCACCGGAATCGGGCTCGGCGTCGCGGCCGGCGACAGCACTCAGGCGGTTCAGTGCGACGAGCCAGGCGTTCTGATCGCGGCAATCGAACAAGCACTGCGTCCGCGTTGGGTGTGGTGGTCCAACGAGGTCGGGTCCGCTTTGCTGGCCACCGGCACGCGGGTCGCGACCTGCTGGGACCTGGCCGCCGTACACCGGCTGCTGTTCGGCGGCTGGCGCACTTCGCCGGCGCAGATCTGGGCGGCGCTGCGCGATCTGGATGTCGCCACCGTGCCAGCCAGCGGCCAACTCGATCTGCTCGGTCACGTCGGCGACGACGGCGGCGACCCGGCTGACCCGGTGCGCACCGATGGTCATCTGCGGCCGGAGTGGGCCGATGGTGGCTGGCGGCGCAGCCCCGAGCGGATCGCACGCTGGGCAGCAACCGCGCTGCAGGCCCAACGGCTGCAGGAGGAACGCATCGCCGGATTACGGGTCGGCGGAGACCTCGCTGCCACCGCTCGGTCCGAGTCGGCAGCCGACCTGCTGTGTGCCGAGCTGACTGCGGACGGATTGCCCATCGACGTCGATCGCGCCGCGCAGATCATCGCCTCGTTCGCCGGCCCGCGACCCCGGGACGCCGCCCATGCCCGCGAGATTCGCAGCGAACGCGATGCCCGGGTGCTCGAGTTGATACCTGGCCACAGCCTCGATCTGCGCAGTCCCGCTCAGGTCAAAGCGATGTTGGAGCGGATCGGCATCGAGGTGCCCGACACCCGCTCGTGGCGCCTGGAGGTGTTCCGGGATGCCCACCCGGTCATCGGTGCCTTGCTGGCCTGGCGCAAGAACGAGCGGTACGCCAGCACGTTCGGATACGACTGGATCGAGACGCACGTCGGGCCCGATCGCCGTTTGCGCGGAACGTGGTTCGGCTGCGACGGCGGTGCAGGCCGGATGACGGTGCAGGCCGGATTGCACAGCATGCCGGCAGACCTCCGTCCGGCGGTCGCCGCAGAACCGGGCCAGGTACTTGCCCGGGCAGACCTGGGCCAGATCGAGCCGCGAATCCTGGCGGCGGTGTCGGCCGATCCGGCGTTGGCTGCCGCGGCGTCCGAGGCCGATTTGTACGCGCCGGTGGCCCAGCGGCTCGGCGTCGAGCGATCGGTGGCCAAGGTTGCCGTGCTCGCGGCGATGTACGGCCAGACGTCCGGCGCCGCGGGCGAAGCCCTCAAGGGACTCGAATCGGCATATCCGATCGCGATGCGCTATCTCCGCACCGCCTATGAAGCCGGACGCGCCGGCCGGTCAGTGCGAACCCATGGCGGCAGGTTGTTGACCATGTGGCCGACGCCGGCCGGACCAACCGAGCAGGACGAGCGCGCCAACGTTGCCTCCCGCGGCCGATATGCGCGCAACGCTGTCATCCAGGGTGCTGCCGCGGAATTCTTCAAGGCCTGGGCCGTGACGGTTCGGGCCCGCGGCGCTCCACTCGGGGCGCAGATCGTGATGTGTCTGCATGACGAGTTGCTCGTGCAATGCCCGCATGACCAAGGTGCTGCGGTCGCGGCACTGCTCACCGACTGCCTGACCGAAACCGCTGCGCGGTGGCAACCGTGGGAACCTCGACGCCAGGTGCGCTTCGTCGCCGATGTCAGCCTGATCAACCGGTGGTCAGAGGCGAAGGCCTGACCGGCCCTGACCTGTCCGGACCGGCCCTGACCGGCCCAATGCCGTGCGGTAGGGGCGGCGCGCCGTCGTGTCAGTCCAGGGCCGAGTTCGCCCACACCGGCCGCGTCGCATCGAAGGCGAGTTCGGCGGCGCCGAGTAGCTGTGCCGACTCGCCGAGCTCACCGAGGCATACCCGAAGATCCCGGACGACACCTGTCTGCGCGAACCGGGCCAATGATTCCCGAACGCCGTCAGAGAATGGCCCGCCTGCGACGGACAATTCCCCTCCGAGGACAAGCACTTCCGGGTTGAGGTTGTTCACCATGTCGGCAAGCACCCGGCCCATCGTCCGTCCGGTGTCACCGAGTACCCGATGCGCGCCGGTATCGCCGGCGGCCACCAGTTCGGCCAGCCTGGGCATGTCCAGCTGCTGAGTGTGCGCGGGCTGCATCAGCGCAAGCACCTGGGTCACCGACGCCACCGTTTCCAGGCAGCCCCGGTTACCGCAGCGACAGAGCGAACCGGAGGTGTCCACCGGCACGTGCCCGATCTCGCCGGCCCGTCCGGTGAAACCGCGATGCAGCCGGCCCCCCAACACCAGTCCCGCGCCGATACCGGTGGACACCTTGACGTAGATGGCATCCGCGCAACCCCGGGCGGCGCCGTGCCGCAACTCGGCCAGCGCCCCGAGATTGGCGTCGTTGTCGATCAACACTGTGATACCGAGCCGTTGCGCCAACTCGTCGGCAGGATGCCGATTCACCCAACCGGGTAAGACATTTCCCGGGCCAACGGTACCGGTCAGCGGATTGACCGGGGCCGGTAATCCGATCGCTGCTGCGACCACTCGCTCCCGGTGCGATCCGAGTTCATCGAGCAACTGCAGCGCGGCCGCGCCGGCGTGCACGAGCGCCTGCTCTGCCGAAGAGTCGACGTCCATCGCCGCCCAGTGCTCGCTGACGATTCTGGCCTGTGCATCGACGACGCCCACCTGGCAGTGGCTGTGTCCGAAGTCGACGGCGACGACGAGATCGGAGCGCGGCGCCACCGACAACCGCCGAGCCGGCCGTCCTGCACCGGGCCGGTGGCTTGCCCCGGACCCGCCGTCGGTCGCTGCCGCTGGTGAGGCGGAGGAGTCGAGGACCAGTCCTTGCTCGAGCAGTTCTGCGACCAGCGAAGTGACGGTGCTGCGAGCCATCCCGGTGAGCTCGCTCAGTTGGCCGCGACTGCTCGCCCGGCCCTGTGACAACGCCGCGAGAATGCGTTGCCGATTGTGCGACCGAAGCGGATCGCTGGGATCGGGATTCGACGGCTGCATCGCGCAAGACTAGCGCTGACGTTCCGCGTTTCTGGCCATTCGACCCGTATTACGACCGATCCAAACTCAAATTACGCGGATCAACTCCGCGTAAGGAGCTGAGTTCAACCTATTGACGGTCAAAACCGGGCAGTTCTACGCTGCGCCCGTCGCTCGCCGAATCCACCCTTCCGAGAGGTGCGCTGCCATGGCCCATCTGATGAGAACGCTCTCCCGCCGCCGCGTCACCGCCCTTGCGACGTCGGCATTGCTGATCGGTTCCCTCGTCACGGCGCTGTCATCGGGTACCGCGGCCGCATCCTCGGCACCGCTGCCGATGATCGAAGACTTCGAGGGAAGCGTCCCGATAACCACCGGCAACCCCGGCATCTTCCCGTTCGGCAGCGACGCTGCGAGCACACCAAAGTTGACCGTCGTCGCAGCCGCCGATCGACCCGGCGCTGCGGCCGGCAATCATGGCCTCGACGTCCCGTACACCGTCGCCGGCTACGGCGGCTTCAGCGACGACCTCGCAGCCGCACAGAACTGGAGCGGCTATGGCGGATTCAGCTTCTGGGTAAAGGGAACCGGCAGCGGGCAAAAGGTCGAATACGAGATCAAGGACGGCGGCAGCGACGGCGAGCACTCCGAGCTGTGGCAGGGCTTCTTCACGGACTCCGCCGCCGGCTGGCAGCATGTCGTCGCGCCGTTCTCGAGCTTCGTCAAGCGCACCGACTACCAACCCTCGGGCGCACCCTCCGATGGTGTACTGAACCTGACCGCGATGTGGGGCTTCGCGATCAACCTGCCCGGTTCGTCGAGCGGTCACCTGGTCTTCGACGACTTCGCCGCCTACGGGACAGCACAACCGCGAGTCGCAGCGGCGAACAGCGTCTACCTTGTCGACGCTGGCCAAACGGCCTCCGTCGGTGTCACCGTCAGTACACCGGACGGCTCACCCACCGGTTCGGACGTATCCGTGGACTACACGCTCGGCGGCGGGACTGCGGTGGCCGGTACGGACTTCACTGCCGCATCGGGCACGCTGAGCTTCCCAACGGGCACTGCGTCCGGAACCACCAAGACGATCCCGGTCGCGACGAAGGCCGGCACACCGGCCAGCACCGCCAAGACCATTCCGGTCACACTCACCCCAACTGGAGCGACCCTCAGCGGTGGCCAGCCCATCGTTGTGATCAACGCCCACGGGCTGCCATACCTGGACAAGAACCTCCCTACCGCACAACGGGTTTCCGATCTGATGTCACGAATGAGCCTGGCCGATGAGGTCGGTCAGATGACTCAGGCCGAGCGGCTCGCGGTCGGCACCGGGGCCGACATCACCAACTACCGGCTCGGCTCGCTGCTGTCCGGCGGCGGCTCGACCCCGACGCCGAACACCCCGACCGGTTGGGCGGACATGGTCGACAGCTTCCAGACCCGAGCGCTGGCCACGCCGTTGCAGATCCCGCTTATCTACGGCGAGGACTCGGTGCACGGGGACAACAACCTCGCCGGTGCCACGGTGTTCCCACACAACATCGGGATGGGTGCCACTCGGGACCCGGCGCTGGCTGAGAAGGACGGCGCGATCACCGCGACCGAAACCCGCGCGACCGGTGTGCCTTGGGCATTCTCACCGTGCGTATGCGTCACCCGCGACGAGCGCTGGGGACGCTCCTACGAATCCTTCGGTGAGGACCCGGCCCTGGTCAGCCAGATGGCCACCATCATCGATGGCCTGCAGGGAAACGGGAATCTGTCGAAGAACACCAGCGTGCTCGCGACCGCCAAGCACTTCCTCGGCGACGGCGGCACCAAGTACGGCTCGTCCACCAACGGTAATTACACGATCGACCAGGGTGTCACCTATGCGACCCAGCAGCAGGTCGATGCGCTGTACCTGGCGCCGTATCAGACCGCGGTCGCCAAGGGCGTGGGCGCCGTGATGCCCTCCTACTCGAGCCTGCAGATCCTCGGCAAGGACGCCGCACCGATCAAGATGCACGCCCGCGCGGACCAGATCACCGGAGTATTGAAGGACAAACTCGGCTTCAAGGGATTCGTGATCAGCGACTGGCAAGGCATCGACCAGATCAGTCCCGACTACAAGAACGACGTCAAGGTCGGCGTCAACGCCGGCATCGACATGATCATGGTGCCGTACAACTACCAGACCTTCACCACGGATCTGACCTCGCTGGTGGGCAGCGGTGACGTGACGAAGGCGCGGGTCGACGACGCGGTGCAGCGGATCCTGACGCAGAAGTTCGCGCTCGGCCTGTTCGATCACCCGTTCGCGGATCGGACCAATATGCCGACGATCGGATCGGCAGCACACCGCGCAGTGGCACGCACTGCGGCCGCGGAGTCCCAGGTGCTGTTGAAGAACACCGGTTCGATCCTGCCGCTTCGCAAGAACGCGAAGGTTTACGTGGCCGGATCCAACGCCGATGACATCGGCAACCAGACCGGTGGCTGGACGTTGACCTGGCAGGGCCAATCCGGTGCGATTCCCGGCGGTACCTCGATTCTGGCGGGCATGAAACAGGTCGCCCCGAATGCGTCCATCACCTATTCCAAGACTGCCTCGGCCAGCACGTCAGGCTATGACGTGGGTGTCGTGGTCGTCGGCGAAACACCTTATGCGGAAGGGGTTGGCGACGTCGGCAACGGTCACACGATGCAGCTGTCGGTGGCTGACCGGAACGCGGTGGACACCGTGTGCGGCGCGATGCGTTGCGTGGTACTCGACGTCTCCGGGCGACCGTTGGACATCACCGGAGTGGTGCCCGAGGCGGATGGGGTGGTGGCGTCCTGGCTGCCCGGAAGCGAGGGCGAAGGTGTCGCGGACGTGCTGTTCGGCAACAAGCCGTTCACCGGACGGCTGCCGGTGACGTGGGCCAAGGCGGAGAGCCAGCTGCCGATCAACGTCGGCGACAAGACCTACGATCCGCTCTACCCGTACGGCTGGGGTCTGCGTACCGACAGCCAGCGTGCGCGGCTGCAGAACCTGCGCGACCAACTGGAAGCCGAGCCCGGTACAGCAGCCGTCGTGAAGTCGCTGAACTCCGCGTTGGCGACCAAGAACTGGAACAGCGACGGTTCGGTACGCAAGGTCGATCAGGTGCTGTCCTTGCTCAGCTCGGCAGCCAAGGCCATGAACGATCCGGCGAAATACCCGTTCGCACAGAGTGATCTGCTGGTGTCAGTGGTGCGCGATCTGGCGCAATCGGAGATCGTGACGCACGGTGCCGCCGCGATGAGCCTTACCGCGGCACAGACCGCCGACGCCGACCATGACGTGCTCTCCGGTGCGGTGTCACAGGCGGTTACCTTGCTTATCGATGCCCGCAATGCGGCCTCGAAGGTAACGGTTGCCAAGGCCGGCGCTAAGCCGGTGGCGAGCTAGTTCCTTGATCATCAGTCGATCTACCACACTGCAGTGGGGTAGATCGACTGATGATCACGGTGGTGGGCGCTTCGCCGACCGGACAAAGGCCCGCGCCTAGACTCGGCACATGACCAGGCAGACAGCGGCGCCCGCGGAGGCGCTGGACACCCAGCCGTCCGAAACACCGGCGACTGAGGGCACCACGAGCCACGACCTCCCGTTGCCTGACGGCCTGGCCAAGGCGATCAAGGAGAACTGGGGTCCCGCGCCGCGGATGCCGCACCCGGCCGGACCGGATGGCGCCACATCAGCCGGCGCGGCAACGTTCGCTCGCAACCGGGCGGCGCTGTCGGCTCGGTTCGCGGGCCGGCTGGTTGTCATCCCGGCCGGAACGCTCGAGATCCGTTCCAACGACACCGACTACCCGTTCCGGGCGCTGTCGGCGTTCACCTGGCTGACCGGTGAGACCGTCGAGGGCGCGGTGCTGGTGCTCAGCCCGACCGCGAGTGGCCACGATGCGACGCTGTACCTGCGCGAATACGCCGGCCCAGGCGAAGTCGGCTACTTCACCAATCGGCTCTATGGCGCGCTCTGGGTGGGCAACGTCCCTACCCTCGCCGAAACCGCGGTGGTGCTGGGGCTACAGACCCGATCGTTGGCCGACCTCGCCGGCGACCTGCGCTCGGCGGGCTCAGCCGATGCGGTGTCGTTCCGGGGCGTGGATGCATCACTCGACGCACTGTTGCCGGGCAGCGCACCCAACGCGGGCAACGCTCGATTGGCGGAGGTCGTCGACGAACTTCGGCTCACCAAGGACGCTTGGGAGGTCAGCCAACTGCAGGCGGCCTGTGACGCCACCACTCGGGGCTTCACCGACGTGGCCGCCACGCTGCCGGACGTGCTGGCCGCGGGCGGCGTGCGAGGCGAGCGTTGGTTGGAAGGCACCTTCTGGCGACGAGCCCGGATGGAGGGCAACGACGTCGGCTACACCTCGATCGTCGGCGCCGGACAACATGCGACGACCTTGCACTGGTGGCGCAACAACGGTGACATCGCCGAGGGCCAACTGCTGCTCGCCGACATGGGCGTCGAGGTCGATTCGCTGTATACCGCCGACGTGACCCGCACATTGCCGGTCAACGGTGTGTGGACCGATGCGCAGCGCAAGCTGTACGCAGCGGTGCTCGAGGCGCAGCAGGCCGGCATCGCAGAGGTGAAGGCCGGCGCCGATTTCCTGGCCGCACATCGGGCCGCGATGTGGGTGCTTGCTGATCACCTTCATCACTGGGGCGTCCTGCCGGTCAGCGCGGACATCTCGTGTACGACCAACACCGATGCACCGGGCGCCGGGTTGCACCGCCGGTACACGCTGCACGGCGTCAGCCACATGCTCGGCATCGATGTCCACGACTGCGCGGCGGCACGGGACGAGTTGTATCGCGAG
>DASXHV010000078.1:0-2179 GCA_036488285.1 Jatrophihabitans sp.
GGCGTGAATGCGGCGTCGCAGCTCGTCGTCGGTGATCCGGATGAATCGCCATGGCTGCATCAGGCCGACGTTGGGTGCGGCGTGGGCGGCCTGCAGCAGGCGGGCCAGAACATCCTCGGCAACCTTGCTGCCGGCCACGAATCGGCGCATGTCACGACGTTCGGCGATCACGCGATAGACCGCCAGCCGCTCCCGCGGACTGAATGCGTGATCATCCACATCGTCATCGTAGAAACCGTCGGGTGCCGGGGTGACCGGAATCCTGGGCGCAAGCCACGGACTTGAGTCCGGGGTGAGCCCATCCCGTGTGTCGGCGGGCGTAGCCCGGCGCTCAGAGTGGTCGGGCTTGGCCATCGATGTATTGCTTGATGATCGAGGTTGCGCCTCCGCACGAGGCGGCGAAGTACGACGGCGACCACAGGTGGCCGCGCATGCGGGCGCGGACACACGTGCCGGTGTATTCGCGGCGCACAGCGTAAGCGGTGCGGCCCTTAAGTCGCAGGACCAAGGTGGAGATCGCCGGGGTGGGCGGGTAGGCGACGAGCAGATGGATGTGATCGGCTTCGCCGCTGAACTCGACCAATTCGGCGGCCAGGTCGTCGCGCACGCTGCGCATGATGGTCTCGCAGAAGGTGAGCATCACGTCGGTGAACACGGCCCGGCGGTACTTGGTCACGAACACCAAGTGGCGTGTAGCAACGACGCGCTGTGCCGCGCGGCGATAGGTCTGGTTTGTCATAGGTGGTCTTTACGGTCGCTGGTATGCAGATGCGCTACCGGTACCGCATCGAACCGACACCAGCTCAGCAGGCGATGCTGGCGCGGGTGTTCGGAAGCTGCCGGGTGGTGTTCAACGACGCGCTGCGAGTGCGCGGCGAGGCTTATCGGGCCGGGGTGAAGCTGTCCGACAGCGAGATTCAGCGTCGGGTGATCACCACAGCCAAGACCACCACGCCGCGGGCCTGGTTGTGTGAGGTGCCCAGTGTGGCGTTGGTGCAATCGGTCAACGACTCCCGCAGGGCCTGGCGCAACTTCTTCGACTCGGCAAAGGGGAAACGCAAGGGCCGCAGGGTGGGACGCCCACGGTTCAAATCCCGCAAGGATCACCGGCAGTCGTTCCGGCTCACACGCAATGGGTTCAGCCTGAAACCCAGTGGCCGGTTGTTCGTGGCTAAGGTCGGCGGAGTGCGGGTGCGCTGGTCACGCGAGCTGCCTTCGGAGCCGTCGAGTGTGACGATCATCCGGGAACCGGATGGTCGTTTCTACGCCAGCTTCGTCGTCGACGTTGCGGCCTCACCGCTGCCGGTGGTCGCGTGGGAGGCCGGGGTGGATGTGGGCATCGCTCGGTTGGCCACGATCGCCGCGACCGATGGAGTGCGGTCGGACATCGACAACCCGAAGCATTTGGGCCGCAAGCTATGCAAACTGGCGCGGTTGGAGCGGGAGAAGTCTCGCCGGCAGAAAGGATCAGCCAACAGGGCCAAGTCGCGGCGCAGGGTTGCTGTCGCGCACAATGAGGTTGCCCGTGCTCGGCGGGACTATCACCACAAGCAGGCTTTGGCGCTGGTTCGCGAAAACCAAGTGATCTACGTCGAGGACCTCAACATCGTGGGCATGGTCCAAAACCGCCGCCTGGCACGCGCGATCAGCGATGCAGGGTGGGGTCAGTTCGTGCGGATCATCGGCGAGAAAGCCGACCGTTACGGACGGACTGTGCATACGGTGTCGCGGTGGTTGGCGTCGAGCAAGACCTGCTCGGAGTGTGGGCACCGGCTCGACGAACTCCCGCTGCAAGTCCGGACATGGACGTGCCCGGCGTGCCGGGTGGTTCACGATCGCGACCACAACGCCGCCAAGGTCATTCTCGCTGCCGGGCGGGCAGAGAGATTAAACGCCTGTGGAGTCCCAGTAAGTCCTCCCACCCTCGGGAGGCGCGGGGCGATGAAGCAAGAAGCACCCCAACCGCGGCGTAGCCGCGCACGGGAATCCCTGCCATTCATGGCGGGGAGCACGCCAACAATCATGCCCACTTCGACGTGTCGAGCCGCTCGGTCGGTCAGACTCAACTCGAGCCCACGGTCAAAAGGATCAGTCCAATGAATATTTCGGAGTCAGTGGAGCAATTGCCCACCAACGGCACGCGTGGACGCGTATACGGCGAGCCCTACCGAACGGCGGA
>DASXHV010000107.1:0-3933 GCA_036488285.1 Jatrophihabitans sp.
GCTGGGCCAGCAGTCCCGCGGCGTCCACCGGGCCGTTCAGTACCTCCGCGCAGTCGGCCGGCAGCAGGGTGGCGCGCGCCTGGACCGGAGCTGGGCCAGCCTGCTCGGCCTGCGCGGTGAAGGTCGGCACGACCACCGCCGCGGTGCCGTGCGAAGCGCCCGCGTCGACCCAGGCGAGGACCGCGCCGGCGACCAGCGCAAACGCGAGCGCCACCAGCAGACCGCGGCGCGAGTGGTCCGCCGGCACCAGGCGTCTGTGCTGCATGTCGTCGGCTCCCCACACCCGAAGTCGGCCTCTTCGGGCAGGAATATCCATTTCGCCGAACCGCAAACGCCCGGGTCGGAGCCCGCGCCGGGGGATCGCCCGTCGGACCGGCCCGTTCCGAACCAAAAGGGGCAGACATCGTGGCTGAACGGGAGATCTGCCCGACAATGTTGACCATTACAGTTTCGCGGCATGTCGCGGCTTGCAGCTCAGGGTGCGATGACCACGGTTAGCCCCACAGCCGCCGCTCCCGAGCCGCTGACCTGCGTTGTGACGAAGCTCGGGCACCTTGTCGAACGTCAGATGCACCGCGCCCTCACCGGGCACGAGGTCAGTGCCGGTCAGTTCACCGCGCTCACCTTCGTTGCGAGCCACCCCGGCGTGAACCGGGCCGATCTCGCACGCGGACTTCAGATCACGCCACCGGCCGCCGGCGGGCTGACCCGACAGCTCGTCGAGAAGGGCCTGCTCGCCAGGACGACATCGCAGCGGGGCATGCCGATCGCGTTCACCCTGACCCCGGCCGGTGAACAGACCCTGCACCGAGCGACGCCCACGATCGAAGCGCTCACCGGGGTGATGTTCGACTCCGTCCGGCCCGATATCGCGGCAATGATGGACGGCGGACTCCGCCATCTGCTGTCCAAGCTCAGTCAGGACCCCCGGCTCGGTCGAGTCTGAACACCGGGCGCCACGCCTGACACCAATCCCCGACGGCCGAAGCGCTCGACGGCGAACGGCGCGAGCAGCGGCAGGGCGTCGTCGTGCAGCACCATCGGAACGAGCGCGGCGCGGTCAACGGGCCAGGGTCAGCCCGAGCGTGCCGTGCCCGGTGGCCACGAACACCCCTTCGCTGCCGAGTACCGGGACCGGCCCGGAACGGTCGGGACCGGAGATCACACCCCTGGTTTATTCCCGGGCTGTCCGGCCTATCAGTGCTGTATCAGCTTTGCATTGCTAATTAGGGCCGCAAATGGTTCTGTCGTTGTATGACCTGTTTGTCGCTGTTGCGCTCGAGTGTCAGGTGATGTCGGAGACCCCTGAGGATCTCCTGGAAATGACGGCACCGGCGCCGCTGACAGGTACCGCCCCACCAACGGTTCCGGAACCACCCGGACGGGAGGCGGAGCCGGGAAAGCCCGCCCCGAGGCCGGCCGAGGCGTCGACCCATACGGACAAGTGGGGTCTGCCACTCGCCGTCGTCGTGGTCGGCATGTTCATGTCCGTGCTGGACACCAGCATCGTGAACGTGGCGATCCCGACGATGCAGGGCCAGTTCGGCGCCTCGCCGGACCAGATCTCCTGGGTTGCCACCGCGTACACCCTGTGTCTCGGCATCGTCGTGCCGACCAGCGCTTGGCTGGGTGAACGGCTCGGCCTGCGCCGGTTGTACCTGATCTCACTGCTCGGGTTCTCGTTCTTCTCCGCGCTCTGCGGCACGGCGGACAGCCTGAACATGATGATCGTCTACCGGATCCTGCAGGCGATCCCGGGCGGCGTCATCCCGGTCACCTGCCTGACCATCCTGTACAAGCTGGTGCCGCCGAGGAAGCTCGGGGTGGCGATGGGCATGTACGGCCTCGGCATCGTGTTCGCACCGGGTGTCGGGCCGGCACTGGGCGGCTACCTGGTCGAGTACGTGGACTGGCGGCTGATCTTCTACATCAACGTGCCGGTCGGCATTCTCGGCGCGATCGCGGCAATCTTCGTGCTGCCCAAGTTCGCCGGGGCGAAGGGCCGCAAGTTCGACCTACCGGGCTTCCTCTGCATCGCCACCGCCGCCTTCTCCCTGCTGCTCGCGGTGTCCGAGGGGCAGCAGTGGGGGTGGACCGGCTACCGGGTGTTGATCCTGCTGGCGGTGAGCGTCAACACGTTCGCCCTGTTCGCGGTGATCGAGCTCAGTGTCGCGCAGCCACTGCTGGACATCCGGGCGTTGCGGCACTGGCCGTTCGTCAACTCGTTGTTGCTGATCGCCGTCATGTCGACCGGCATGTTCGCGGTGCTCTACTACGTGCCGCTGTTCCTGCAGACCGGACAGGGAATCACGCCGATGAATACCGGTCTGGTCGTATTGCCCCAGGCAGCGGCGATGGCGTTGATCATGCCGTTCGCCGGGCAGATCTACGACCGGATCGGAGCTCGCTGGCCGGCCATGATCGGAGTGCTGATCAGCTTGATCGGCAGCTACTTGATGATCAAAGTCAGCGCCGACACCACGCGCACGGAAATGGTCGTCTGGACAGTGATCCGGGCCGCCGGCCTCGCACTGGCCTTCATGCCGATCATGACGGTCGGTCTGGCGGCACTGCCCGCGAGCATCATCAACTCCGGTAGCGCGATCAGCCAGATCGCCCAGCGGGTCAGCAATGCGCTCGGGGTTGCCGCGCTGGGCGCACTGTCCACCGTTCAACAGGCCCAGCTCTATGCCGACCGCTCCTCGTTGCTGACCAGCAGCGGACCCGACGTACTGCCCCAGGTGCAGGACATGCAGCAACAAGGGCAGGCCGGACTGCTGCCGCTGTGGCAACAACTGCAGACCCAGGTCATGGCGCAGAGCTACAGCAACATCTTCCTGGTCACCACGGTCGGCTCACTGATCGCGCTGGTGCTCACGTTCTTCCTGAAGGGGGGCCGCCCGGCGGCCGGCCAGGAGCGCGAGATGGTGGAGATCTGATGTTACCCAATTCACACTTGACGAAGATCGTCTAATACTCACAGCTAATTCTTAAGTCAACGGTAAATTCAATATTACAACAAATTTTTCAGTGTCGAAATTCACACGTGTTGCTTGGGCACGACCATTCGTACTGGTCCCAGTGACCCCTTTGTACTGGTCCCAGCGATCTCTCAGTGGCGATCACCTATTGTCGTTGTCGGACGCGCCGAGCAATGACTTAGATGCAGCGAGTGGCGGCGCTTCAACCAAGGAGTGGGATGATCGAGCTCGAGGGCATGACCAAGTCCTTTCGCATGGCCGAGGGTGAGATGACGATCTTGCACGGCATCGACCTGACGATCCAGGCCGGCGAGATGGTCGCCATCATGGGCCCTTCCGGCTCCGGCAAGAGCACCCTGATGAACATCCTTGGCTGCCTGGATGCACCGAGCTCCGGGCGGTACCTGCTCGACGGCACCGACGTCACGAAGCTGTCGAAGAGGCAGCTGGCGAAGACCCGGGGCCAGCGGATCGGGTTCGTGTTCCAGTCGTTCAACCTCATCCCGCGCACCGACGCGATGCGCAACGTCGAGCTGCCGCTGATCTACAACGGGGTCCGCAGCCGGCGGGCGAAGGCGAAGGCCGCGCTGGAGCGGGTCGGGCTCGGCACCCGGCTGCGGCACGTGCCCAGCGAGCTGTCCGGCGGTCAGAAGCAGCGGGTCGCCATCGCCCGTGCGCTGATCAACGATCCGTCGATCATCCTGGCCGACGAACCGACCGGCGCACTGGACGCCAAGTCCACCACCGAGATCATGGGACTGCTCGCCGAGCTCAACGCGGCTGGTTGCACAATTGTGGTGATCACGCACGAAGAAGAGGTCGCGGACTACTGCACGCGGCGGGTGTGGCTTCGTGACGGGCTCATCCGCAGCGACGAGCCGGTACAGAACCGGATCAAACAGTCGGCGTGACCGGTCGCGTCGGTCGCTAGGTGAGAGGCGGGGTTCAACGG
>DASXHV010000208.1:0-12484 GCA_036488285.1 Jatrophihabitans sp.
GACGACGTCTCCGGAAACCTCTATCGCACAAGGCCTTTCGACCCCGCCGACGATGGCACGGCCGGCTCGAATCACCAGGTCCGTCATGAATCAACCACTCGCCAAGCCGTCGCGATGCCGGCGCCAGGACGCGGCGGAGGAGATGTCTCGCCGAGCAGGCGGGTCGTCATGAGGGCGGCGCAACACCATCGCGAGCGCGCCGCTCTGGTCGGCGAGTTCGATGACGCCGAGTTCCAGGCCAGTCGGCTCGGCCGGCAACAGCACTTCACGCAACTGCTGGTAGCTCATCTCGTACAGCTCGCCTTCGACACTGACCCCGCCGACACCGACGTCTTCCAACGCCGGGTACCGGTCGGCGACCGCGTGGAACCGGTACCGAGGAGCGGTCCGGGCCGCAGCGATCAGAGCCGACTCCCCCACCAGGTGATGATCGGCACCGCCAGCCATCGCCGTGCCGTTCAGGAACATCCGTGGCACGGTTTCTCCTTACCCGATAGGTGCTTCATGGCTACTGCCTCAGGTGCCGGTGATGTGTTCGGGACGGATCGGGACCCTTCCCAACGCCAAGCCGGTCGCTTGCCTGATGGCCGCAGCCACCGCCGGCCCCGATGAGATCGTAGGCGGTTCGCCGACGCCACGAACGCCGTAGGGCGCGTGTGGGTCGGCGTATTCGAGCACCTCGATCTTCATCGGCGGCATGTCCAGGATCGTCGGTATCAGGTAGTCGGTGAAGGACGGATTGGCGATCTTGCCGTCCCGAACGATGATCTCTTCCATCAGTGCAAGGCCCATGCCCTGCGCGCTGCCGCCCTGGATCTGACCGATCACGGCCTGCGGATTCAGGGCCTTGCCGACGTCCTGCGCGGTGTCCAAGGCGATCACCTTGACCAGACCGAGCTCGACATCGACGTCGACCACTGCGCGGTGTGCGGAGAACGCGTACTGGACATGCGCATCTCCCTGGCCGGTCTCGGGGTCGATGGCCGTCGTCGGCCGGTGGCGCCATTCGAGAGTCTCCTCGATGACCTCAGATCCGAGCAGGTCTGCCAGCCCGATCACCACCTCGCCGGAATTGGCGATGACCTTTCCACCGTCAAGGTGCAGGTCGGCCGTGCCGACTCCGGTGACCCGTTCCGCGAGGTCGAGGACCCGGGCCCGAACCGCCTCGCAGGTCGCCTTGATGGTGCCGCCGGTGACATAGGTCTGCCTGGACGCCGACGTCGATCCCCCCGATCCCACCGTGGTGTCCTTGGCTGCGACGACGACCCGGTCGACGCCCAGCTCGGTCCGGCAGATCTGCTGTTCGATGGTGATCAGGCCTTGGCCCACCTCGGCAGCTGCTGTGTGCACCGTGACCGCCGGCTCGCCCCCGATCACCTCGAGCCGAACGCGCGCAGTGGAGTAATCATCGAAACCCTCGGAGAACCCTACGTTCTTGTAGGTCACGGCGTACCCGACTCCGCGCACCACACCTTCGCCGTGCGTGCTGTTGGACACTCCCCCGGGCATAGATCGCAGATCCAGGACGTCGGAGTCGGTGCGCTCGGCCGGCATCGGCAGGCTGCGCATGATGTCCATCAGCTCGGCGACCGGGGCAGCGGAGTCGATGACCTGTCCGGTGATGTTCTGATCGCCCTCCCGCATGCCGTTGAGTTGCCGGATGGCGAGGCGATCCACGCCGACCTTGTCGGCGAGCTGATCCATCAATGCCTCGTGCGCGAAAGCCGCCTGCACACAGCCGAAACCGCGCATCGCGCCACATGGCGGATTGTTGGTGTAGACGCCGTAGCAGTCCATCGTCACATTCGGCACCCGGTAGGGCCCGATACCGAGCGTGCCACCGTTGCCGACCACCGCACTGGTCGAGGACGCGTACGCCCCGCCGTCGAAGCGGATCTCGGCCTTGGCGTACACGAGCGCACCGGATGCCTCCGCGCCGAACTCGTAACGCATCGACGCCGGGTGCCGGTGCACGTGCCCGAAGAAGGATTCCTCGCGGTTGTAGACCATCTTGATCGGTTTGCCGGTGTGCAGTGCAAGCAGGCAGGCGTGCACATGCATCGACAGATCCTCGCGACCACCGAATGCGCCACCGACCCCGGCCAGCGTCAGCCGCACCTGCTCGGGCGGCAACCCGAGCGCGCGGCAGACCTGACGCTGATCGACGTGCAGCCATTGGGTCGCGACATACAGATCCACGCCACCTTCGCCGTCCGGCACTGCAAGCCCGGATTCCGGACCGAGAAAGGCCTGATCCTGCATGCCTACCTCGAAATCAAGGGACACGACCACCGGCGCGGTGACGTCCTGCTCGCCACGTCGGATCTTCAGGTGTCGCACCAGATTTCCGCCTGCGTTCACCTGTGGCGCGTCGGCGTCGAGGGCACGCCGTGCATCGGTGACGGCGGGCAGGATCTCGTAGTCGACCACGATCCGTTTGGCGGCTTGCCGCGCCACCTCGGGGTGATCTGCGGCGACCAGCGCAACCGGCTCGCCTTGGTAACGCACGATGCCGTCAGCCAACGCAGGCTGGTCCTCGTACTCCAGACCGAGCGCGTTGATGCCGGGCACGTCGTCGGCGGTCAACACCGCGTACACGCCGGGCGTCGCCAGCGCCGGCCCGATGTTGATCGAACGGATCCTGGCGTGCGGGTGCGGGCTGCGCAGCGTGACACCCCAGATCATGTCCTCCATCCAGAGGTCGCTTGCATAGGCGAACTTGCCGGTCACCTTGACTGTGCCGTCCGGACGCAGCGGCGAGTCACCGATCCGGCCGTAGCTGGCCGGGATCTTGGTGGGAGCGGTCATGATTTGCTCACCTCACTGCTGTTCGCGGAACTGTCACTCACGGACTGATGGGACTTCAACAACCGGCGATGGGTTGCCACCGCCTGGCTGGCCAGCGAGTCGGCGTCGACGGTTCGCAGCGCACCGGCTTCGACCACCGGACGACCGTCCACCAGCAGCAACTGCAGGGGCGGCGCGGCCCCGAGCACCAACGCGGCAACCGGATCGGCGATGTCGGCATGACCCAGCCCGTCAATTCGCCACAACGCCAGGTCGGCCAGCTTGCCCACCTCGATCGAGCCGATCTCGGCCTGCCTGCCCAGCACCCGCGCGCCCCCGATGGTCGCCAGTCGCAAAGCCTGCCGGACGGTCATGGCCTGCGGGCCGCCTCGGGCCCGTGCGAACAAGAGCGCATGCCTGGCTTCCTCCACCAGACTGCTGGCTTCGTTGCTCGCGGCTCCGTCCACGCCGAGGCCGACCGCGACACCGGCCTCGGACAGGTCGACCGTGCGGGCGATGCCGGCACCCAGTCGAGCATTGGACGACGGACAATGCGCGATCCCGGTGCCGGTGGCAGCGATCCTCTTCACAGCACCGTCGTCGAGATGCACGGCGTGCGCGAACCAGACGTCGTCGCCCAGCCAGCCGAGGGACTCGACATACTCCAATGGTGTGCAGCCGAACCGTTCGACGCAGAAGTCCTCCTCGTCCAGGGTTTCGGCGAGGTGGGTATGCAGCCGGACACCCCGGGAGCGGGCCAGCTCGGCGGCCTCCCGCATCAGATCACCCGTCACCGAGAAGGGTGAACACGGCGCCACCGCGACCCGCAACATCGAATCGAAGGAGCCGTCATGCCACTTCTCGATCGCTGCGGCGGTCTCGCTCAGTACCGTGTCGCGGTCCTCGACCACCTCGTCGGGCGGCAGACCGCCCTGATTGCGACCGAGATCCATCGAGCCCCGGCACGGGTGGAACCGGATGCCGACTTCGCGAGCCGCGGTGATCTCGGCTTCGAGCAGGTCGCCGGCTCCGGACGGGAACACATAGTGATGGTCGGTGCTGGTGGTGCATCCGGTGCCGGCCAACCATGACAGGGCCGCCAGCCCTGCGATGTGCACTGCGTCGGCGTCGATGCCCGCCCACACCGGGTACAGCGTGGTCAGCCAGCCGAACAGCGTCTCGTCGACAGCCAGCCCGCGGGTCACCCATTGGTAAAGGTGGTGGTGGGTGTTGACCAGGCCAGGCGTGAGCAGGCAACCTTGGCCGTCGATCACCTTCGCGCCTGCCGTGTCGGCAGTCGGCTGCCATCGTCCGGCCGCGACCGAGCTGATCCGGTTGCCGGTGACGATGACGTGGCCGGTGCTGAACTCACGATCCTGCGCGTCGACAGTGGCCACCGTGCAGCCGTCGATGACGGTCACATTCATGAGGTGCTGGCCATTCGATCGGCGGCCAGCCGGACGGCGTCGAGAATCTTTTCGTATCCGGTGCAGCGACACAGGTTGCCGGCCAGCGCCTCACGGATCTCGGGATCGCTGGGCCGTTCGGTGCGCGCCAGCAGGTCATGGGACGCGACGAGCAGCCCCGGGGTGCAGAACCCGCACTGCACGGCGCCGGCCTCGACGAACGCCTGCTGCACCGGGTGCAATTCGTCCCCGTCGGCAAGCCCCTCGACGGTGACCAGCTCGCGGCCCTCGGCCTGACCGGCAGCGACCAGGCACGAGCACACCGGAACGCCGTCCAGGTAGACGGTGCACGATCCACATTCACCTTGTTCGCACGCGTTCTTCGAGCCTGGCAGCCCCATCCGCTCGCGCAGCACATACATCAGGCTTTCGCCTTCCCAGACGTCGTCGACCTGCTGCGCTTCGCCGTTGACGTTCGTGTTGATCCGCATGGCCTAGGCCGCCTTCCGGTAGTCGTTCCATGCCCAGCCCGCAGCGCGCCTGGCCATCACCGACAGCGAGTGCAGTCGGTATGCGGCGCTGCCGCGAACATCGTCGATCGGTGCTGTCGCGGCGGCCACCAGGCGGCCGAATTCCCGCGCTACGGAGTCGGGTAGCTCCCGTCGGGTCTGCCACAGATGCTGTTCCGTCAGCGTTTCGGCCAGGAACATCTCGGCTTCTGGCGCCCGCCGCGGCGTCGGTGCGGCGGACCCGATCCCGGTCCCCACCGCGGCGCGGTCGGGATGCAGCGCCAGACCGAACGCCGACACCGCAATGACCATCGCGTTGCGGGTGCCGATCTTGCAGAACTGCTGCGGACCGGACGGTGGCGTGATCCGGATGGCGGTGATGAGCTCGTCCGGTTCCAGCGCATTGCGTTTCACGCCCAGGTAGAAGTCGCCGATCGCGATGTCCCGGCGGCCGCGGACCGAGGCGACCTCGACGACGGTGTCCGCTGCCAGCAACGCCGGATGTGAGTCGCCGGCCGGTGACGCTGCGCCGAGGTTCCCCCCGACGGTGCCGCGATTTCGGATCTGCGGGGAGCCGACCGTGCGCGAGGCCATCGCCAAGCCGGGCAGCCGGTCGCCCAACTCGCTGATGATGCGGGTGTAGGTGACCGCGGCGCCGATCCGAACACTTGTGCCGCCCTTGGTCGGGTCGGATTGGGTGGACCAGTCCGCGAGTTCGGCGATTCGGGTGAGGTCGATCAAGGCGACGGGCCGGTGCCTGTCGAAGTTCAGTTCGACCATCACGTCGGTGCCGCCCGCGATCGGGACGGCGTCGGGCTGGGCAGCCTTGATCTCGAGCGCTTCGGCGACGCTGTCGGGCTGGTGGAACTCCATGGGCACTCCAGTCGCGGTGATGTGCCCTCTAGTACACGGCGCGCGGGGCCGAGAATGAACCGGCACCGGGCACGAACCGGCAGCCAACTGGACAGGCTCGGTTGTATGTTCCTCCAATACGGGCGAAGTGCTGGTGCCGGTGCTGGTGCAGGTCAGGAGGTGTGGTGTGCGGCTGTGTGACCTGATCGCGGTGCCCGAGCTCAAGCTGCGTCTGGAGAATGGCTCCGAAGCGCAGCTGGAGCAGGCCATCAGCTGGGTGTCGACGACCGACCTGCTCGAACCGGGTCGATACCTGTCCGGTGGCGAACTCGTCGTCACCGGCATGATCTGGCACCGCACGGCCGAGGACAGCGAGACGTTCGTCGCCGACGTCGCACGCTCGGGCGCGGTGGCGATCGCTGCCGGTGAGGCGGTGTTCGGCGAGATCCCTGACGACGTGTTGCAGGCCTGCCGCCGCCACGACCTGCCGCTGATCGCGGTGCCCACCGAGCTGTCCTTCGCGGCAGTGACCGAATGCGTGGTGGCTGCGCTCACCGCAGCCAAGGGCGCTCGCCTGGAGGCAAGCCTGTGGCGACAGCGCCAACTGCTGGCCGCAGTGGCCGAGGGGCGTGGCGTCGCTGAACTGACCGACGAGGTGTTCAACCGGACGGGCCGGCACTGCCGGGTGCTGACCGCCACCGGACGCCAGATCGTTGCCGGGCCGTCGCCGCTGGCCGCGCAACTGCTGGACCGCATTGTGCGCACCGCGCTGCTCGCCGACCGGCTGCCCGCCGTCGTGGACGGTGGCGGCGCCCATCCGTACAGCATCTTCGGTGTGGGTTCCGGCTTGAGTCGGCGGTTGACCTCCTGGTTCGTGGTCGCCGAAGGTGACGCCGGCGAGTGGGACGCCGACGTCGTCGAGGCCGTTGGCGAGCTGGCCGCGATCGCCGCGGTGGACCGCGCACGTCAGTACGACAGCGTCCAGGCCGCGCGGCATATCGCCGACGACGCCGTCACGCTGGTCGATGCCGGACGGGGTGCCGAGCCGGAAACGATGGTGCGGCTCCGGCAGGCCGGCCTCGATCCGTCCGCGCCGATGGTGGTTGTGGTAGCCGGTTTCCCGGGCAGGCCCGATCAGGCCGAGATCGCAAGGGATATCTTCGACGACCTGGCCGCCCAGTGGGGCCGTCCGGTGGTGTCTTCGACGTCGGATGCTCAGGTGGTGGCGCTGCTGCCCGACGGGGTCACCGACGAGCTCAGCGCGGCCATGAACCGGCTTGCGGTGGGTCTTGGCCGGTCCCGGCTGGCCGTCGGCATCAGCGAACCGGCACCGGCAACTGCTTTGTCGGGTGCATTGAACGAGGCCCGGCACGCACGACGGCTGGCCGAGCTGCGCACCGGTGCGGTGAGCATCGTGACCGGCGCGGAGGTGTCGTCCCACGTGCTTCTGCTGGCCACCGTTCCCGATGATGTGCGGCGCACCTTCGCTGCCCGGGTACTGGGTGACGTCATCGACTACGACGCGCAACACGATTCCGGACTGATCGACACCCTCGAGGTGTTCCTGGACTGCTCCTGCTCATGGAGCCGCGCTGCCGAGGCGATGCACCTGCACCTGAACACGGTGCGGTACCGGATCTCGCGGGTGGAACAGCTCACCGGACGGGACCTGTCCCGGTTGGAGGATCGGGTCGACGTCTTCCTCGCGCTGCGGTCCAGATGAGCGGTCCAGATGAAGCGATCTAGCTGAACTACGCTGGGCTACTCCCCTGGGCTCTCATCACGGGTCACGGTGCATTGGATCAAGCCGTACGGACGATCGGCTGCGATGAACACCTCGTTGGGGTTGTCCAGACCGAACGGCGACAGGTCCACGGCGAAATGGTGCTTGTTGGGCGCCGACAGTGATATCTCGGCGATCTCCGGATGCGCCTCGAGGCTGGCTTTGCCCATTTCCCACAAGGTCTGTTGCAACGCCAGCGAGTGCACCGTAGCGAAGTTCTCGAGCAGGATCTGCCGGACGCTGGGGTAGCACTTTTCCCAGTCGGCGTCAGGTTCCTGATACCGCCAGGTCGCAGTCAGCGAGGTTGCCATGATCCGGTCGTGAGTCTCGACCAGCGTGGTGTATTCGTCGGTGAGAAAGCCCGCGAACTCGGAGCCGGTGGACTTCAACAGCACCAGATCCTTCAGTCCTGATTCGACGGTGACCTGCTGGTCCGGCAGCGCGCCGTTCACCGTGACGGCGCAGGTCCGTACCTCCTGACCGGACCGTACCCAGGTGTGGTCGTGTTCGACCCCGCCTACCGTGACCCGCTGCCAGGCGTACTCCTCGATGTCGATCCGCGCGCCGGTCACCGGGTCGACGTCGTCGACGAAGTGGCGAGCCAGGTCGAGGCCGAATTGCTCGATGTCAGCGACACCTTTGGACTTGGCGAAGGCGAAGCAGGTGTTCTTCTGGGTGTCGGTCGGAAGTACCGATGACTGATCACCGGACAGGTGCGCTGCGGCGAAGTCACCGCGTAACGACGTCGAGACGTTGAGGTCGCGGATCTGGTGCCGGGCCGAGTCGCGATAGATCCGAACGACGCGGTTTTCGGCTTTTCCGTACCGGTTGTCGCCGAGGACGATCGACATCGTTAGCTCCCGCGATAGGTCGAGTAGGCGTAGGGGGAAAGCAACAACGGCACGTGGCTGTGCTGGTCGGGTTGCACCGGTCCGAAGCTGATGATCACCTGGGGATAGAACGATTCTTGGCCGCGGGAGAAGAAGTAGCCACCGGTGTCGAAGACCAGCCGGTAGCTGCCCGGGCCCAAGTCGCCAGGTGCGAGCTCTGCGATCCGTCCGTCGGTGTCGGTGATGCCGGTACCGAGTTCGGTGCCCTCGGCAGATTCCAGGCGTACGGCGACGCCGACCGCCGGCCGTCCGACAGCGGCATCGAGAACATGAGTACTGATCACGTTGCAGGCCCTTCCAGGAGTTTCGTCAATCGCAACGTGTTGATCTTGCCCAGTTCGGCGCGCAGTACGCCACGTTCGGTGGCCGGATCATTGGACATTCGCTCATTCAGTATGGCTAGCAGCTCCGGTCCGCTCCTGCCAGTGGCACAGACCAGGTACACATGGCCGAACCGTTCCTCGTAGCCGCGGTTTGCCTCGGCCAGCGCGTGCCGGATGTCAGCGGCGACACCGGCCTGCTCCGAGCGCGACCAAGCCGCCGCCGGCTCGGTGGGTCGGTCACCGATCCGGGGGTGGCTGTAGAGCGCGGCGTCGATCTCGGACTCGGACAGCCCGGCGAGCACCTGACGGGCACGGTCGTACAACTGGGCATGTGAACCGTACGGCCGACCGGTGGCGATCGCAGTTGCCCAGTCCGGCGACGAGCAGCAGGCCAGTAGTGCGCTGACGGCGTCGTCGGCAGGCAGCCGGTTGAAGCGCTGCAGGCCGATGCCTTGCGGTGGTGCCGACTTGTTCGTTGTGGTCATCGGTGACTATTACCGGGCCAGCTGCTCGAACCGTTGGGTCCGAGCGGTGGCGATCGGGTTGGCACCGGCGACCAGGTCGTCGAAGCGGTGATTGGCGATCTTGGCGATTTCGATCAATGCCGCGGCGTGTTCCTGGGCGGGCGAGTTGTCCAGCCGTGCCCACCCGGTGGTGAGGATGAAGTCACGCTTTTCGATCTCGCGGACGCACACGATGAGCGGTGTACCGAACCGGTCCCGGTAGGCGGAGGCGAGTTCACCGAATGCGGCGTGATCGTCCTCGGTCAGTCGGGTCAGCCCGATGCTGGACTGATCACGCACCGACTCCTCCCCCAGTTCGCCGGATAGGCCGGTGTAGGCGCCGAGGTCCGGATAGACGCTCATCAGTTCGCGCTGTTCGTGACGGGTGGCGGAGAAGAGTGCCTCCTGGAATGCCACCCGTAGATCGTGAGTGTCGGAGAAAGGCCTGTGGTGATAAGCCCTTTCTGCTACCCAGGACGGTCCTTGGAACAGCTTGCCGAAGGTATCCACGAATTGCTCTTGAGTCATCTCGTTGACCTGATCCAGACGGACCGAGTCCTGCCCTGGTGAGCCTGCGACGGCAGGTCCGTAGCTCTTTCCGACGTGATGGAACACCACGTTCAACACGATCGCGGCGATGCTGCCCAGGGTGATGCCGCTGCCGAGCAGGGTTTGTGCCCAGTGCGGTACCGCTTGTGACACGTTCGGCTGCGCGGTGACGAGCATGGCCAGGCCGAGACTGGTCCCGACGATGACGACGTTGCGGTGATCGTGGAAGTCCACCCGGGACAGCGTCTGGATACCGACCACCGCGACTGTCGCGAACATGGCCAGGCCTGCTCCACCCAGCACCGGGGCCGGGACGCCCGCCACCAGCGCGCCGGCTTTGGGCAGCAGACCGATCAGGATCATGAAGGCGCCGGCGGTTGCGACGACCCACCGACTGCGCACCCGGGTCAGCCGCACCAGCCCGACGTTCTCGGCGAAGCAGGTGTACGGGAAGGAGTTCAGCACGCCACCGATCGTGGTGGCCAGGCCGTCGGCGCGCAGGGCCCGAGCGATGTCATCGCGGCCGACCCGCTTCTCGACGATCTCGCCGGTGGCGAACACGTCGCCGGTGGTCTCGACGGCTGTGATCAGCATGACCACGAGCATGCTCGCGATCGCGGCGATGCTGAACGTGGGCCAGCCGAAGTGGAACGGCGTGGTGACGCCGACCCAGTTGGACTGGCTGATGGAAGAGAAGTGGGCATCGCCCGCCAGCCATGCGACGACGGTGCCGATGACCAGGCCGAGCAGGACTGCGACGGTTGCCATGAAGCCTTTGAAGAACCGTTGGATGAACACGATGAGCAAGAGGGTGCCGATCGCATACATCAGGTTGCGGCCGTTGGCCGGGTCGGGGTTCGACCCGCCGACCGCGTCGCCTGCGGCCACCGGTAGCAGCGCGATGCCGATGATGGTGATGACCGATCCCGTCACGACTGGTGGGAAGAACCTGATCAGACGGCTGAAATACGGTGCCATCAGGAAGGTGAACAGGCCGGCGACGATGACCGCGCCGTAGATGGCGACCAGGCCCTTGGTGCCGCCGCCGGCCGCAAGCCCGATGGTGATCATCGGCGAAACGGCGGTGAATGTGACGCCTTGCAGGAGTGGAAGGCGGACGCCGATCTTCCACAGTCCAACGGACTGGATGATCGAAGCGATGCCGCAGGTGAACAGATCCGCGTTGATCAGGTGGATGAGTTCGGCGGTGCTCAGGTGGATCGCGCTGGCCAGCAGGATCGGGACGATCACGGCGCCTGCGTAGAACGCGAGCACGTGTTGGATGCCGTAGATGGCTAGCTTCGCCGGTGGCAGCACCTCGTCGACGGGGTGCTTGATCGCCGGTGTGGCGGACTTGGTGGTGGAACGGCGTGGCACACGGACCGGGACTCGGACCATCGGACACCTCACGACGCAGAGACGGGAGCGGATCGCTGCCTCACGTCATCCGACGACGCGGTTCACACCGCCGGGTGAGGCCGATGACTACAGTGCGTCGCGGGCATGCGGACCGGCTAGCAACCGATGACCCAAACTCGGTGGCGGGCATCCGGACAGCGTTGTGCGATCACACAGTCGACGCGATCTCTGGCGCCCGATCCGGGGTCCGGGTCCCGGGTCGGTCCGTGTCCCGGGTCGGTCCGGATCCCGGGTCCCACAGGCGCTAACCGTCGTCGGGCTGCGTCGAGCCAGCAAGACTCGGTCCGAGACGGAATTGGCGATCGGGTCGGTTGTGTTGGGGTTTCTGCTGGGGGTCGATCCAGGGTGGCGGTATCCAGTAGGGCAGGCCGTCGCGGATTTCACACTGCCAGCCGATGGTCTGGAATTCGCGGTGGTGGTGGCCGCAGACGAGGGTGAGGTTGTTCAGGTCGGTGGGTCCGCCTTGCCACCAGGGGATGATGTGGTGTCGTTGGCACCAGTCTGGTGGGGTGTCACAGCCCGGGAAGGTGCAGTGTTTGTCGCGGGCGTAGAGCGCGCGGGTCTGTGCCGGGGAGGCGAGGCGGCGGGTGCGGCGGTAGTTCAGGACCGCGCCGTGGCTGTCTTGCACGATGAACGCCAGCGACGCTTCCCGGCACAGCCCCAGGGCGGTGCCGACCGGCAGTAGCTGGCCGTAGGAGGTTTCGGCCAGGCCGTGCGACCGTGCGCTGGTCAAGGCGCCGCCGCTCGTGGCAGCTCGGCTCGTGGCATCGCTGGCACTGGCTGTCGTAGCAGTAGCAGCGCCGGTCGTAGCAGCGCCGGTCGTAGCAGCGCCGGTCGTAGCAGCTCCGCTCGTGGCAGCTCCGCTCGTGGCAGCTCCGCTCGTGGCAGCTCCGCTCGTGGCAGCACCGGTTGTAGCAGCACCGGTCGTAGCAGCACCGGTCGTAGCAGCACCGGTCGTAGCAGCGCCGCTCGCTGCCTCGGCGCTCGATGCATCGCCGGTCGTGGCGTCGGTGCTCGCGGCGTTGCTCGCGGTCTCGCCGGCGGTGGCGGTGTAGGCGTTGTATTGCTCGGCGGTCATGGTGATGTTCAAGGCGACCCGCGGGCCGGCCGCGGTGATCCGCCCGGCCCGTAACGCCAGGTCGCAGAGGTCTTCTAAGGAGTCGGCCAGTCGTTGCGGGCTGCTGCGCGGGTCGGGGCTGCCGTCTTCGGCCGGTGCGGGGGCGGCGTGCCCGTGCAGCACGGCCATCACCTTCGCCCCCTGGCCGGCTGAGAGCTGGAACCGGCCCGACAGCATCCCGTCGGCACCGAGTCGCATGCTCAGGGAGCGGCGGGCGCGTTGCTGCTCTTCTGAGGGTTGGGCTCCGTCGGGGTCGATGGTGGCCAGCAGCCGGGTCCGCACGTTACGCAGGTCCTTCGGACCCAGGTGCCCGGCAGCCCGGACCAGGATCTGCTCCGCCTGGGCG
>DASXHV010000042.1:0-7413 GCA_036488285.1 Jatrophihabitans sp.
ACGACCCTGAACCCCCACCGTTCTGACGGCATCGGTCGACAGGCATCCGCACCGTCACACCACTGTCAAACCGGTGTCAAACCGCTCTCACACCTGTTGGGCGATGACCCCGCGGCGCAACGCAGCGCAGGACGCGGCTGCGGTCGCTCGTAGCCCGGACGGGATCGCGTCGGCGCGCGACAGTTGCTCGAGCAGATCGAGAAGTTGCCGCATCCATCGGACGAAATCGCCGGCGGGGACGGTGTTGGAATCCTCCGACATCGCTGAGAGCACCTTGTCTAGCGAATCGCCGCGAGCCCATCGATAGCTTGCCCAAACAAATCCGAGATCGGGCTCGCGGGTAGTGGGCAGGCCGTACTCCGATTCCCGTTCGCTGACCTCGCCCCACAGCCGGACGGTGGCCGCCAACGCCTCCCGGACGGCTCCTTGCGGCAACTTCGGTGCAGCCGGGTCATCTCGGCGGGACTCGTACACCATGGCCGAGCACACTGCCGCAAGTTCGGCTGCGTTGAGTTCTGACCAGGCGCCACTGCGCAGGCATTCGGCAATCAGTAGGTCGGATTCCGACCAGATCCGCGACAGTTGGCGGCCTGACTCGGTGACCTGCTCAGTGTCGTTCTCGATCCGCAGGTAGCCACGTTCGGTGAGAAGCGCGCAGATCCGGTCGAAGGTGCGCGACAACGAATGGGTGCGCGACTCAGCCTTGCGCCGTAAGGCATCGGTATCGGTCTGTTGCCGATGGGCGCGTTCGGCGATCCGTGCATGCTCCTCCCGGTCGGCACAGCCGTGGCAGGGATGCGCGCGCAGCTCAGAACGCAGATCGGCCAGCACCGGATCATCGGTTGCGACCCCGCCACGGCGACGACGGTCAGCGCTCGGATCGGGCGGGATTCGCAGGTTCCTGATCGAGGACGCCATGTCACGTCGGGCACTGGCATTACGATGGTTGAAGTGCTTGGGAACCCGCAGGTGGCCGAGCACCGTGGCAGCAGTGGTGAAGTCGACCATGCTCACCCGGCCGGCCCAGCGATCCTCGGTGAGTACCAGCGGCCGCGCATCGGCGATGGGTGACGTGCCGGGATCGATGATGACCGCCAGCCCCGCGCGTCGACCGTTAGGGATCCGCACCACATCCCCGACCTTCAGCCGGTCCAGCGACTGTGCGACATCTACCCGACGCTGCGATGCCCCTTGTTTGGCGAGGGATTTCTCGCGTTGTTTGATCTGTTGGCGCAACCCGGCGTAGCCGGCGAAGTCGCCGAGATGACACGTCATCTTGGCTTCGAGGTCAGCCAGTGCACGCTCGTTGCGGGCGATCTGGCGGTTGATGCCGACCACCGAACGATCCGCCTGGAACTGCGCGAAAGAGGACTCGAGCAGTTCCCGTGCGGTCTCGCGTCCCACCTGCTCCACGAGGTTGACGGCCATGTTGTACGACGGCCGGAACGACGAACGCAACGGGTACGTCCGGGTGGAAGCCAGCCCTCCGACCTGATCCGGGTCGACTTCCGGGCTCCACAGCACCACGGCGTGGCCCTCAATGTCGATGCCGCGTCGTCCGGCTCGTCCGGTGAGCTGGGTGTACTCCCCCGCCGTCAGGTCCGCATGCGCCTCACCGTTGAACTTCACGAGGCGTTCCAGCAGCACCGTGCGGGCCGGCATGTTGATGCCCAAGGCCAGCGTCTCGGTTGCGAACACCACCCGGACCAGGCCACGGGTGAACAGTTCCTCGACAGCCTCTTTGAATGCCGGGATCATTCCGGCGTGGTGGGCCGCCAGCCCTCGCTGGAGTCCGTCCAGCCACTCCCAGTAGCCGAGGACGTCGAGATCCTCGGGGGTCAGTTGGGCAGTCTTCTCCTCTGCGATAAGGCGAATCTGCTCCCTCTCATCGTCGGTGGCCAGCCGCACACCCGATTGCAGGCATTGCCGGACAGCCGCATCGCAGCCGGCCCGGCTGAAGATGAAGACGATCGCCGGAAGCAGTCCGTCACGGTCCAGCCGACCAATCACATCGGCGCGATAGGGCGGCCGCCAACGGGGTCCGCGCGAGCGGTACCGATCGCCGTTCTTGCCCGACCAGCCGTGCTCGCCGCCGTCGAAGCGGGTGCGCTCCCGGATGTAGCGACGTAGCTGCGGATCGATCGTCGGGTGCTTCGGGGGTGTCTCGGCAGGGGCCTCGGGCTCGGAGAACAGGTCGAACATCCGGTTGCCGACCATCATGTGCTGCCACAACGGAACCGGCCGCTCCTCATGCACGATCACCTTGGTGTCGCCGCGCACCTCCACCAGCCAGTCGCCGAACTCCTCGGCGTTGGACACCGTCGCCGACAGCGACACCAACCGAACCGAGTCGGGCAGGTGGATGATCACTTCCTCCCACACGGCACCGCGGAACCGGTCCCCCAGGTAGTGCACCTCATCCATCACGACGTAGCCCAGGCCGGCCAGCGCGGGGCTGCCGACATAGAGCATGTTGCGCAGCACCTCGGTGGTCATCACGACTACAGGCGCGCCAGGGTTGACCGCGTTGTCCCCGGTCAGCAGGCCGACCTGTGATGCACCGTGCCGGGCGACGAGGTCATTGAACTTCTGATTGGACAGCGCCTTGATCGGCGTGGTGTAGAAGCACTTCTGCCCCGAGGCCAGTGCCAGGTGAATCGCGAACTCGCCGACAACCGTCTTGCCGGCGCCGGTCGGAGCGCAGACCAGCGCGCCGTAGCCGTCCTCGATCGCCTCGCAGGCCTCGATCTGAAACGGGTCGAGGTCGAACGGGTACTCGGTACGGAACTGGCTCACCGCCGGATGACTGGTGCGCTGACGGGACCGGGAATAGCGTTCCGCCGGCGAAGACATGCCTTCAGACTACGGTCCGCCCCGCACCAGGTTCTGCAGGTTGAGCGCGGCAGATGCTTGACAGGCCGGATACGTCGGATCACTATCGTCATCGGTCAAGTCATCCGATGAGTGGCTGTTCAGACATGCACGGATACGGCAATTATGAGATTCCTGTCTGGATAGCGGGCTCAAACATCCGAGCATTGTGAGGTTCTCATGTCCACAGGCGGAGCAGGACCGTCGAGGCGGCAGGTCCTGGGAATGGCGGGCGGAGTCGCCCTGATCGCCACAGCGGCCAGCACCGCAGGGATCGGTGCGGCATCTGCCAGCACCGCGACAACCGCCGGCGCCGAACAAGGCAGCGGTTCGAGCGGCTTCGTGCCGGCACCCAACCCCGTTCCGGTGCCGCTGGACAGCCTGTTCAACAACGACGGCATCGACACCTCGGCCGCACCCGGTGGGGATTTCGACGGGTCCGGCTACACCTACCCAGGTGAGGTCATCAAAGCCGGCAGCGTCACCCTGGGCGGAGTGCCGTACCTGATCGGCCCGTCGACGGCCGGTGCGAAGAACAACGTGGTCGCCGTCGGCCAGCAGGTCCCGCTGCCGCAGGGTCGTTACCTCAGCGCGCAATTGCTCGTATCGGCCAGCTATGGTCCGGCCTCCGGCACCGCGACGGTGCATTACGCCGACGGCAGCACATCGCAGACCGGCCTGACCGGTCCCAACTGGTACACCGGTACCGGCGCGATCAGCGCCCCGTACCGGTACACGCCGGGCGGCGGCACCGACCAGAACCCGGTGTCCATCGCGGCGGCCGAGATCGGCATCGACGCCACCAAGGACGCCGTCGGCCTCACACTGCCCAGCACCGCGCTACCAGCACCGAACGTGGCAAGCATGCATGTCTTCGCTCTCACCCTGCAGCCTGCCGCGCAAGGCCGGTCCCTGCTGCTGCGTGACGTCCGGTCCACCAACAATCTGCTCGCCGACGGCGGCCCACAGGTGGTCGAGGCCACCGTGGTCAACGCCGGCACGCAGTGGATCACAGCCCGCGACGGAATCAGCGTCGACGTCCAGGCAGCCGGCGCCCGAACCGTCTCGGCCGCCGAAGTCCGCACCCTGGCCCCTGGGGAGCAGCTTCGGGTCCGGATCGGTATCCAAGCAAGCGTCCAACCCGGGACCGCGGCCACCGGCACCGTGACCGCTCATGACCGCAGAAACGCAGCCGTCCAGCAACAGTCCCCGTTGACCCTCGGGGTGCCGGACTATCAGGCCACCGAGGCGTCGCTGGCAACACATCAGGCGCCGTACTGGTTCGACGACGCCAAGTTCGGCATCTTCATCCACTGGGGCGTGTACTCGGTGCCGGCCTGGGGACCGGTCGGTCAGGAATACGCCGAGTGGTACTGGAACAACATGCAGAACTCCAGCGATCCGACCTACGCCTACCACGCGAACACGTACGGCAAGGACTTCAACTACGACCAGTTCATCCCGCAGTTCACCGCTGCGAAGTTCGACCCGCAGAGTTGGGTGGAGCTGTTCAGCGAAGGTGGCGCGGAGTACTACGTGCTGACCTCCAAGCACCACGAGGGATTCTCACTCTGGGACTCGAAGGTGTCCGGCCGCAACGCGGTCAAGCTCGGCCCGCACAAGGACTTGATCAAGCTGCTGTTCGACGCATCCCGCAAGCACACCCCGCATTTGCGCAATGGGCTGTACTACTCGCTGCCGGAGTGGTTCAACCCGGACAACCCGTGGATGGGCCACCCGCCGCGCAACCCCTACACCGGCGAGGCATTGACCTACACCGGCTATCAGAGCGGCCGGGACTACGTCCAGGACTACCAGGGACCGCAGCTGCTCGAACTCATCACCGGTTACGACCCCGACGTGATCTGGTACGACATCGGCGGCGTGAACGACAACCTGCACGTGCTGCCGGAATACCTCAATCGGGCCAAGGACCGCCGCACGCCCAAGGACGTCACGTTCAACGATCGTGGCGGGATCGGCGCGCACGACTACACGACGCCGGAGTACACGACGTACAACAACACCGTGGTCGCGAAGTGGGAGGCCAGCCGCGGGCTTGATCCCCGTTCCTACGGCTACAACCGGGCCACCCCCGACAACCTCTACATGACTGCTCAGGACGTCGTGCAGACGCTGGTCGATATCACCAGCAAGAACGGCAACTTCCTGCTCGACATCGGCCCGAATTTCGACGGGACGATCCCGGCGATCATGCAACAACGGCTGCGCGAGACCGGCTCGTGGCTGCAGGTCAACGGCGAATCGATCTACGGCACGACCTACTGGGCCCGGATGGCCGAACTCGGTTCGCTGCGGTTCACGGTGAAGCAGAACGAGGCGTTCTACATCCATTCCTTCGATCAGCCCGGTAACACGCTCACTGTCGAGGCGTCGGTGCCGATCCGCACGGGTGACCGCGTGACGATGCTCGGCTACCCCCGGCCGTTGGACTGGTCGATCCGCAATGGTGCGCTGGTTATCGAGGTGCCCAAGGCGGCTCAGCGTTCCGGTAGCTACGACTGGGTGTTCAAGGTCGACTGGCGCTGATAGGCCAGACTGTCGGGGTGACCCCCGACGCTGCGGCTGCGAGTTCGTCCGGGCGTGCGTGGAGCTGGTTCGGCGAGGCTGTGCTGTTCGATCTGGACGGCACGCTCGTCGAATCGGGGGCCAGCGTGGTGCGCGCCTGGCAGTCCGTTGCCGATGAGTTGTCGGTGCCCTTCAGCGGCTTCGCGTCGTACCTGCACGGCATTCCCGCCGAGCAGGTGCTGCAGATCGTGGTGCCGAGCCTCGACGCTGCCGAACGTCGCGAGCTGGCCGTGCGGATGAATGCCCAACAGGCCGAGGACAGCGACGACGTCACCTCAGTCCCCGGGGCTTTGGCCGCTCTGGAGGCGTTGCCGACGAACCGCTGGGCGATCGTGACGTCCGGTGACTTCCGCCTTGCCACATCGCGGATCAAGGCCGCCGGGCTGCCGCTCCCCCGCGTCCTGATCACCGCCGACGATGTCCGCGCGGGCAAGCCGGATCCGGAGCCGTACCTGACGGCCGCTCGACGACTCGGCGTGAATGCGCCTCGATGCCTGGTGGTGGAGGACTCAGTCGCCGGCGTCGAGTCCGGACGGGCGGCGGGAATGGCGGTACTCGGCGTGCTGTCCTCGGCCGAGACGTTGCCGGGTGTCAGCTACGAGGTCGCCGATCTCACCGAGGTGGCCTTCGAGTCCGACCGGTTGGGTGTGCAGGTCCGCAGCCTGGCTGGCTAACCGGTCGTGACGTCAGCCGCCCGAGCCAGCTCGTCAGGCCGAGCCCAGCCGCGGCCGGCACGCGAGCGTCGAGTCCGTCACGCTCGGCAACCAGAGTGATCAACAGCGGCTTCTTGGGCACGGCGCGGCAGGAGAATTTGTCCGGACCCGCGCTCAAGGGTGCAGCCATCGGCTTGACACGCTGCTAGCGTCACCGATGAGACGTGTCCGAGCGGATCGAGGTGGTCACACGATGTTGATTTCCGATTTACTGCGGCACAAAGGCCCGTCGGTAATCACGATCAGGCCCAACGAGCCGGTCAGCGCGTTGATTGCGAGTCTGGCCGAGCACGCGATCGGCGCCCTGGTCGTCGTCGACGGTGACGACATCGTAGGCATCGTTTCCGAACGAGACGTGGTCCGGCGCCTGAACGATCTCGGTGCCGACATCCTGGCTGAATCGGTATCGGATCTGATGACCGCTGAGGTGATCAGCGCCAAGCCGGACGATCCGGTGGACCAGATCGCCGGTCTGATGACCGATCGGCGAATCCGTCACATGCCGGTCGTCTCCAACGGGTCGCTGGCCGGCATCGTCACCATCGGCGACGTGGTGGCCGCGCGGATCCGGCAACTCGAACAGGACCGCGGACAGCTGGAGAGCTACATAACCCGAGGTTGACGACGGCGGTTCGTCAGTGCCCGTCAGACCATGCCAGTTCGCCGCCGACGTAACTGCGACGCACCCGCGTCCGGGCGATCTCGGTGCTCGGCATCGCGAACGGATCGGCGTCGAGCACGATCAGATCGGCGTCCTTGCCCACCTCGATCGTTCCGGCCCGTTCCTCGAGGCCGTTCACGAACGCCGAGCCGGCCGTGTACGCACGCCAGATCTGAGCCAGACTCAGCTGCTGCGCCGGATGCAACGGCGGCAGCTCGCTGCGGTAGGTCGCTCGATTCACCGCGACGTGGATCGCCTCCATGGGATCAGCGCTGCTGACCGGCCAGTCGCTGCCGGCCGCAAGACGCGTCCCAGCCCTGGCCAGTGAGCCGAACGGGTATTGCATGGCATCGCGTTGCGGACCTAGGAACGGGATGACCAGTTCATCGATCTGCGGCTCATGTGCGGCCCACAGGGCTTGCAGGTTGGCGGTCGCATCGACGGCCGCGAACCGCCCGATGTCATCGGGATGCACGACCTGCAGGTGGGCCAGGTGATGCCGTCGCCCGGTACCGTTGCGGGCCGCGGCCTGCTCGAGCGCCGCCAATGCCGATCGCACCGCGCCGTCGCCCAGGGCGT
>DASXHV010000045.1:0-19951 GCA_036488285.1 Jatrophihabitans sp.
CTACCTCAGTACCAACACGGTCGGGGTCGGACCGGGCGAGAGCCGGGACATCATCTTCACCGCACCCGCGCCCGGAACCTACCTGCTCTATGACCGCAAGTACTCCTATCTCAACAACGGCGGCGGTTCCGGATATGGCGGCATGATGACGCAGATTCGCGTCTCGCCTGCAGGAACGTTGCCGCCCCAGACCGCGCCGAACGCCTGAGCGAGGAACCGATGAAGATCACCAGGAACACCAACGCCCGGCGGGCCGCCACACTCGGCGTCGCCGGCGCGATCGCGGTGGCGACAATGGCCATCGCGTCACCGTCGGCATCGGCTGCGATGTCGGAAGGCCTGCTGTGCGACACCGACGCCCACAACACGTTTTCCCTCAACGCGAGCTCGGGATTCGTCTCCACACCGGACGGCAACTCGATCTACATGTGGAGCTACGGCAACAGCAAACGCGGCTTCCAGCTACCCGGGCCGACGCTGTGCGTCACGTCCGGACAGCAGGTCACCGTGGTATTGCACAACACGCTGCCCGAAGCGACCTCGATCATGTTCCCGGGCCAGAGCGCGGTAAAAGCGAACGGCAATCCGGCACAGCCACAGTTCGACAGCGGTGGCTCGCTCACCTCGCTCGTGCAATCGGCCGAGGCGGGCAACGGCTCGGTCACCTACACCTTCACCGCGGGCAGCCCGGGCACGTACCTGTACGAGTCAGGCACGGATGTCGACAAGCAGAAGCAGATGGGCATGTACGGCGCCTTGGTCATCAGGCCGGCCGGACATGACAGCTGGGTCAACAACCGTTCGGATTCGGCTTTCTCCGCAAGCAACGAGTACGTCTTCCTGCTGTCGGAGGTGGACCCGGACGTCCACCTTGCCGTCGAGCGGAACCAGCCGGTGGATTGGAGCAAGTACACCGCCCGGTACTTCATGATCAACGGCCGAAGCATGCCGGACACCCTGGCACCGAACAACGCGTCATGGCTGCCCAGCCAGCCCTACGGCGCGCTGGTCCACATCAAGCCGTACGACGCGCAGAACAACCCGCTGCCGGCGACCATCCGCTACCTCAACGCGGGCAGCGTCAACTACCCGTTCCACCCGCACGGCAGTGATGAGCGGGTGATCAACCGTGACGGTCATGCCCTGCAGGGTCCGAGCGGACAGGACCTGTCGTACAACAAGTACGACCTGGACGTCGGCCCAGGCCAGACCCTGGATGTGTTGATGGACTGGCGGGACGTCGAGCACTGGAACGCGCTCACCAATCCGATCCCGACTCAGATCCCGGCTATCACCGACCAGTTGCTGGTGGGCACTGACACCTGGTTCTCCGAGAGCGGATACCTCGGAACCAAGAACCCCACGCCTACCACCATCACGTCCAACAACGAATGCGGCGAGTACTACCACATCGCGCACAGCCACGCGCTGGAACAAGCGACCAACTATGGAGCAACCTTCGGCGGCATGATGACGGTCTTCCGCATCGATCCGCCCGATGGCTGCGTAACCAAGTGAGGGCCCGGGTCATGACGACATCCATCAGCACCGGCAGCACGGCGGCCCGCAGGTTCGGTCGCCTCACCCTCGCTGCGTTCATCAGCTCTGCCGCAGTAGCGGCCTTCGTCACGCCGGCTGCTGCTGCCCCGACGCACACCACCTCGGGGCCTGCCGGATCGGCTCGGCAGCTCAGCCATCCCTCGACGGTTACGGCAGTTCATTCGAGCGCGCATGCCGCCGCGATCGGCAAGCTCGGCACCTCGGGTTGCATCCGCGGCGCCGGTACCGCCGGGTGTGAGCTGTATGCGCGCAGCGGCGTCGCTCCGGTGCTCGGGTCGCCGATTCCGGTTTGGTCCTTCGCTACCACCGGCTCCGACCCGCTGCTGCCGGTCGGACCGACGCTGGTCGTGCAGCAGGGCGATGCCGTCTCGATCACGGTCCACAACCAGATCGCCGGCCAGAACGTCTCACTCGCTCTGCCCGGTCAAGCGGCCTCGGACTTTGCGGGTTCAGCCGCCGACGACACCGTCGGTGCGGCAACGGGATTCACCAAGACGTACAGCTTCACAGCGCGACGCGCCGGCACATTCCTGTACGAGGCCGGCCACACCAGCAACGGGAACCGGCAGGTCGCAATGGGCCTGGCCGGCGCACTGGTCGTCCTGCCGCCAGACGGCACCGCCTACGGCTCGACCGCGACCCGCTACGACGATGACGCCGTCCTCGTGCTGTCGGAGCTCGACCCCGCGTTGAATGCCAACCCGACCGGATTCGACCTGCGCAACTTCGCACCGAAGTACCGGCTCATCAACGGAAAGCCTTATCCCGCCGCGGATCCGATCGCGACCGATCAAGGCCACACAGTGCTGTTGCGTTACGTGAACGCAGGCGCCCAGATGCACGCGATGAGCGTGCTCGGCGGCAGCCAGACCGAGATCGCGCAGGACGGCCACGCCATGGCGTACCCGACGACCGTGACGTCCCAGAGCATAGAAGCGGGCCAGACCTTCGACGCGCTCGTCACGATGCCCAGCGGCCCGGAGAGCAAGATCGCGGTCTACGAACCTGCTCAGCATCTGGACAACAACGGACAGACGACCAACGACCCGTTGCAGTTCGCGTTCGGTGGCATGCTCACATTCCTGGACACCAACGCCGCCGCACCTACGACTGACTCGGTCGGCCCGGTGTCCTCGCACATCACGTTGTCGCCGAACCCGTCCGACGGGCTCGCTGACGTGACGGTGACGGCTGATCTGTCCGACGCGAACACCGGCGGGTCGGCGGTGACTCAGGCGGAGTTCGTCGTCGATGATGCCGTGACGACCGGTGCCGGTTTCGGGGTGCCGATGTCGGCCACGTTCGGCACCGTGAACGTCACCGGCGCGCAGGGTACGATTCCGGCCACCGCGATCACTGCCTGCACGGCATCGCCGCCACCGGTTTCGTTGAACTGTCTGGCCGCAGGCAAGCACACCGTCTTCGTCAGGGCACTGGACGCTCAGGGCAACTGGGGCGTCATCGGTACGGCAATCTTCAATCTTCCGAAGACCGGGCCGCAGACCACCAACGGGTCCATCCAGGACGTGCCGACCAACGGTGCCGCCGACGTGAGCGTCAGCGCGACCGGTGATGACAGTGACGCGGGTGGGAACATCACCGCGGCCGAGTATTTCCTCGACAACGTCGGGGCGAACGGCACCGGTCTGGTGATGGCGCGTAACCGCACCGCGACGGTGGTGTCCGAGACGGCCACCATCACCGCTGCCACTCTGCGGACGCTCACCGAGGGCACCCATCACGTCTTCGTGCACAGCAAGGATTCCCTCGGCCTGTGGGGTCCGGTGCTGGACGTTCCACTTCCGGTCGATCTCACCGGACCGACCGTCGATGCCGCTGCCGTCGGGCCGAACCCGACCAACGCAATCCTCAGCGATCAGGGCAACACCGGATACCTCAAGGTCTCGGCCCAGATCACCGACCGCGATGCTGGCGGAGCCGTGCAGAGCACCCTGATCGACGCCGAGGGCTTCCTCGACCCGACCGGTACGCCGGCTGGCGGCACCGGGTTCCAGCTCATCGCCGTGGACGGAAAGCTGAATTCCTCGCTCGAGGCGGTGTACGGATTGATACCGCTGTCTCAGGTCAAGGCGTTGGCCGATGGCAGTCACCACGTCTACGTACGTGGTGAGGACGCCGCGGGTAATTGGGGTTCGTTGTTCGGAGTGGAGTTGAAGGTCGACAAGACCGCGCCGGTGCTCGGCGCGCTGACTGTCAGTCCGAGCCCGACGAACGGTGCGGCCACGGTCGCACTGAGCGCCCCGGTGGTAGACGCCTCGACGATTGCGATGGCGGAGTTCTGGGTCGGTACCGTCGACCCGGGCGCAGGGCACGGCAGCTCGCTGCCGGTCAGTGTCGTCAACGGATCCGTCGCGGTCACCGTCCCAATGGCTGCCGTGCCGGCGGGCACCCAACAGTTCAACCTGCGAGTCCAGGATCTGGCGGGTAACTGGAGCAAGCCGGTCAATCGATCGGTCGTGGTAACCCGGCCTGCCGCGATCTTCTCCGACACTTTCGAATCGGGGACGCTCGCGCTCTGGAGCGCAACCACCGGAGGCGTGGCCAACACGTCCGCCGCGGCGATGCCAGGGTTCGAGCCGGGTAGTGCGCACGGCCTGCAGGCGAGCCTTCCGGGTGGTACTACCAACCAGGCTGCCTACCTGACCGACAACAGTCCCGCCTCGGAGACCGGCTATCACGCGCGGTTCGCGTTCAACGCCAACACGTTGACCTCGGGCAACAATGCCAACACTGCGGTGACCATTTTCGAGGGCAGAACAACGGCAAACGGCCAGGTGTTCGCCGTGCAGTACCGGCTCAACGGCACGATCCGGCAATTGCGGACCGTGCTCTACCGCTCCGCCGGTGGCGCGCTGACCGGCGCTTGGGTGACGCTCGGCACCGGCCCGCATCTGCTGCAGGTCGATTGGCAAGCCGGCCCGGCGACCGGGGCAACCGCCGGTTCGATCCGGCTGTCGATCGACGGCACCAACCGCCAGCAGCAGAGCGGAAACACCAACGCGATGCGGGTGGACACGGTTCTGCTCGGTGTCACGGGTGGATTCAGCAATACGTCCGCGGGAACGGCGTACTTCGACAACTTCGTCTCGTCGCGGAACCCGTTGCCGTAGGCCGAATCGAGCTCCCTCGGCGCCGGGCCGGACACGTTCGGCGCCGAGGGATATCAGCTCACAAGGATCAGGTAGGAAGTCCAAACCGATCTGCCAGGGGGACAGATGATCGGACAAGCAATGAAAGTGAGCGCGCAGTCGACGCCCAGCTGGGCAAAGGCCGCCGCCGTCGTCGTCATCGCGGTGTTGATCGGGTTGGGTGCCCGCAGCATCGCGACGGCTCAGCCGGATCACCATCCGAAGGCATTCCCGCAGAGCGCGTCGATGGAGGACCGATACGGGATCCGCTTCTCGCGGATCGCCGTGGTGGGTGACGGTGGCCTCATCACGGTTAGCTACGTGGTTCTCGACCCCGAGAAGGCGACCCGCTTCCAGTCCGATGTCGCGCATCCGCCCACGTTGAAGTCGGAATCGCGCAAGGGCACGACGAGCCGGGTGTCGTTGATGAAACAGGGTCACAGCCTGCGCGCCGGTCAGACGTACTACCTGGTGTACGAGAACACGAAGGGCGCACTCAAGCACAGTGAGCTTGCGACGATCGTCGATGGCGATCTGCAGCTTCGCCACGTGCCGGTGCTGTGATGCTCGGCGTGGCTCGGGCACCATCCGATGTGACGAGGCGCATCGCGGTCCGGCGTGCGCTGCGCGGGACAGCGCTGGTCCTCGTAGCGATTGCCGCACTGTTCACGGTGGCACCGACACCGTCGGCACAGGCACACGCGTTCCTGCTCAGCAGCAATCCGGCCGACGGGTCGACGCTGTCTGCCGCGCCACGCCAGCTTCGCATGCAGTTCAGCGAGTCGATCGTCGTTGAGGTGACCCGTATCGAGGTGGTTTCGGCCGACGCCACGGTCACGACTCCGAGCCACCTACGGCTGGAGGCCTCGGCAGCCGACCCGGAAGCGCCGGTGGAGTTGGTCGGCGACCTCCCCGCCCTCGCGCATGGCGCATACCGGGTTTCGTGGCAGACCCTGTCGCGCGACGACCTGCACCGCACCGCCGGAATCCTTGTCTTCGGCGTCGGGCAACCGGTTGCCGCGGCAGGCGGAGCAGAGCCGCTGCCGCGACCCGAGGAGGCCTTGCTGCGCTGGGCATTGTTCGTCGGTATCGCGGTTGCGGTCGGTGGCGCTCTGGCCGCTCGGTTGTACCGCGGTCGCGCCTGCCGCCCGGATGTGGCGAGTCGTTGCGAGCGGGTCGCACTGGTCGGGGCAGGCAGTGCGCTGGTGTGCTCGTTCGTCCTGCTGGCCGACCAGAGCCGTAGCTCCGGCGCGACGATCCGTCAGCTACTCGACTCGAGCTATGGGATGCATTGGACGGTACGGGAGGCGGGTCTGGCGCTGCTCATCGTCGCCGCGCTGCTGGCGCGACGATCACCCTCGGGCCTGCCGCGATCGGTGCTGACCGAGACCGGTGCCGTCCTGGCCGCCTTCGGCACTGCACAGCTCGGCCACGCGGGCAATGGCGCCGGCCTCACTGCGCTGCTGGCCGATGCTGCGCACCTGATTGCGGCAGCGGTGTGGTGCGGTGCCCTTACCGTCACCGTGTTGGTCGGACTGCAGGCTCGGCGATCCGACGCGGCTGGCACGTCGCTGCGGTCGGCACTGCGCGGCTTCGCGGTGCCGGCGGCGGTGTGCGTTGCGACCATCGCGGTGACTGGGCTGTACCTGAGCAGCACGGTGGTCGGATCGGTCGATGCGGCGTTGCTGACGTTCTACGGTCGAACGCTGTTGCTCAAGGTTGTGCTGTTCGCGGTCGTCGCCGGGCTGGGCCTGCTGAATCATCGTCGGGTCCGTGCGGTCGGAACGCCTGTCCGTCGCACGGTGATGGCCGAATGCCTGCTGGCACTGATGATTCTGGGCCTTGCAGCTGTGCTGACCAGTAGCCAACCCGCACGCGAGCCGCAGTTCGTGCGCGCATCCACGCCGCGAACGGTTCCGGTCGTGGACGCGGCTGTGGCCGACCTACAGCAGACGCTGGCGGTGCGCCCGAACCGTCCTGGCCGCAATGTCGCGCTCGTCGAGGTGTTCGACACGCGGCGACCTGCACCGGGCCCGATCAGCGGGGTGACCGTGCTGGCCACCGAAGCAGACGGACGCGCCACTGGTGCGATCGCTGCCCAGCGCCTCACCGACGGCCGATGGAGCGCTCCGATGGACCTTGCCGCCGCGGGCCGGATCACGATTGAGGTGATCGTGCATCGGTCCGGAATCGCTGACACCACCGGTCGATTCGCCTGGACGGTGGCTGGGACTCCAGCCACGGTGCGCCCCGTCACGATCTCGAACGCGCCGCTGTCGGCGCCGTTGTCACGAGCCGCGGTCGGCTTGGCGGGTCTCGTTCTGGTGATCGCGCTAGGACTCGCCGCCCGGAGTCGGCGGCTGCGGGGGGAGCGTGCGCACGGAGCGCCGGAGGACAGCGGGGCACCAGAGGACAGCGGGGCATCGGAGAACGCCGTCGCGCCAGCCGCTGATGCTCGAGCGCCGATGATGCCGAGCGGCGTGGGCTGATCCCCCACGCGGTGGCCGATCGACCCCCTCGGCGGCCATCACCCCGGTGACTCGGCGGGTACCCGCCCGCCGAGTCACCGGCACCCCTGCCGGGTCACGCCCTTCACCTGATCGGGTCGGGCTGGGCGTCCTCGCGGTCCGTGCGGAATCCGAGTGGTACGTCGAGGCGACCGGCGCTCATCACACGGTCGATGGCGAGAGGCACTGCCCGGTTCGGTGGTGCGTTCTGCGCCGGAGGCGAAGTCGGGAATCGAAGCGTGAAGCAGGTGCCTTCGCCCTCGACACTGCTGACATCAACCGAGCCCTGCCGGGATTCTGCGATGGTGCATACGATCGCCAACCCGAGCCCGCTGCCTGCCCGATCGCCGGCACTGCTGCCGGTCTGAAAGACCTGAAGTACCCGGTGCAGGTCAGCAGCCGGTATGCCGACGCCACTGTCTGCTACCGACATCGTGATCACACCGTGTGCGCGCCACGCCCGGATCTTGATCTCGTCCTGTTCGGCCGTAAATTTCACGGCATTCTCGATCAGGCAGTCCAGCGCAGCCTCGATGCGTTCGGCATCGCCGAGCACCACGCCGACGCTGCTGGCCGCCGACCACCGCCGAACAGCGGTAGCACGCCAGCGGCGCGAGACAGAATCGATGAGCGAGTCCAGATCCATCGGCTCCCGGCGCGGTGGTGTCTCGACGCGGACCAGGGTCAGAAGTTGGGTGGCCAACGTCGAGGCCTTGTCCAGCTCCCCCAGCACCAGGTCCGCGTCGTCGCGGACTCGTGCGTCCTGGCTGCCGTTCTTGATGAGCTCGACAAAGCCGCGGGCAATGGTGAGCCGGGTCCGTACCTCGTGGGAGCCGAACTGCGCGGTGACCTCGCGGTTGCGATTGCGCTGGGCTTCGATGGCGGCTTGCAGAGCGAGGTCGTCCTGAGCCGCACGCTGACGATTGACGTGCCAGATGAGCAGCGCCACGAGAACGCCCATCAGGACGATCTCCGAACACTCTTCCCAGCCGATCACGCCGGAGGACGCATGTCGGACCATGGCGATCCCGGTGACCACGGTGATGCCCCAGAATCCGATCCAGGTCGCTGGCTTCGACCAGCGAATCAGCCCGTACACAAAGGCGAAACTGGCCCAGATCAGGTGGTACGGAATGGTTTCCTCGCCGGGCAGCAGGTACATGAGTACGGCATTGACCGTTGCGAACAGCAGCCAGCCGGCGCCCAGTAGCCGCCTAGCAGGCGACGAATCGATATCCGACATTGCGCACTGTCTCGATGCTGTCGGCGGCCAGCTTGGCTCGTAGCCTGCGTACGTAGACGTCGACGACGTTCGTACGGGTGTCGAAAGCGATTCCCCATACTCCAGCGAGCAATTCCTGTCGGCTGCACACTTCGCCCTTGCGGTGCAGGAGATGCGCGAGCAAAACGAATTCACGTTGGGACAGCTCGGTCCGCGTGCCGTCTACCAGCAGTTCGCGGCGTTGCAGGTCGAGCTCCATGCCGATGCCGATCCCGCGGAGTTGGGCGTGGGTTTCGGAGCTGTTCTCGTCGGATCTGGTCCGTGCCCGGACCCGTGCAAGTAGTTCGGCGCTGGCGAACGGCTTGCCCAGGAAGTCGACCGCGCCGTTGTTCAGCACGTCGACCCGCCTGCCGATCTCGGGTGCCGAGGACAGCACCAGGACGCGTTCACGTGGCCTGGATGCCCGCAAAATGTGCAGGACTTCTTCACCGGTTATGTCCGGAAGCATCAGGTCCAGGATTATCAGGTCATGCCGCCTGCTCAGCGCAGCCTGCAGGCCGTCGGCGCCGTTTTCGGCGGTCGATACCGAGTAGCCGGCATCGGACAGCATCCTGCCCAATAGCAGCCTCAGGTTCGGCTCGTCTTCGATCACTAGCAAATCTGCCACGGTCGTTCCCCCAAAACGAGACGGCCAACCCGAGGGCTGTACCGCATACCCGGCGCCATCTATTAACACCGACTTTGCTTAGGTATGCAAGTCCTCTGAGAAAGTTGCCGCCTTGGCCGGGCCTGGCCAGAGGCAGTTGAAGGCTCAGTGGGGGATTTGTGCCACGTTCATTACGAACATGTCATCCGTCAGGCAGAGCGGCCGCGGCCTGCGCCAGTGCGCCGACGGCAGCCTGCATCAGTGGTCGCGTTCGGCGCGGCGCCTGCGGATGACAACGATGAGCACAGCTAGGACGACGAGGGCGAGAATGACGCCGGACGCGCGTCCGGCGATCTTCTCCACCCGCTGGTAAGACGCGCCGGCTAGGTAGCCGAGCACCGTGAACCCGACGGCCCAGATCAATCCACCGGCCGCGTTGAACGCCAGGAATCTCAGGTACGGCATTCGGGCAGTGCCGGCCAGACCCGGCATGACGGCGCGCAGGAACGCGGTGAACCGGGCCAGGAAGACGGCCTTGCCGCCGTGCCGGCGTAACGCCTCCTGGCCCTTTTCCAGCCCCTTGCGGCGCTTGGCGAACAGCCGGCTGCCCAGCAAACGGGCGCCGAAGTGCCGTCCGACCTCGTACCCGACGCTGTCTCCGGTGATCGCCGCAAGCACCGCGACCGCCGCGATGACCGGCAGCGACACTTTGTGCTGGTGGGCCAGGACACCGCCGAGGATGACCGCGGTTTCGCCGGGAAGTACGAACCCGACGAACAACGCGGCCTCGGCGAACGCCAAGCCACCGACCAGGGCGTAGGCGGGCAGGCCGTGAAGTTTCAGGATCTGGTCGACCACGCTGGTCAGCGCACTAACGGCCTGAATTTGCACGCCACGCCTCCCGCCGATCTCCTACGGAGCCGCATCATCGTGAAGCCGCATCATCGTGAAGCCGCATCATCGTGAAAGTGAGGCCCGCTGCGCAACCTGGACGCCGGGCAACGCCGAGGCGTGGCAACGCTGGTGAGTGACGCGACGGTACCGTCCTTCGTTGAGCACTAGTGAGGGACGTCCGCGAACAGGAGATCATGACCGACAGCGCCCAGCCGAGCCTGACACCATCCGGCACCGGAGCGATCCTCGCGGGCCGCTACCGGCTCCAGGCGCGAATCGGACGCGGCGGCATGGCCGACGTGTTCCGCGCCGATGACAATGTGCTCAGCCGGCCGGTCGCCGTGAAGGTATTCCGGTTCGACACCGCCGCCGGTGACGATCGGCGACGGGTGGACGCCGAAGTGCGGACTCTGGCGTCGCTGCGCCACCCAGGCCTGGTCACGGTGTTCGACGCAGGCACCGCAGACGAGCCCAACGGCGACGGCACACCATTCCTCGTCATGGAACTCATCACCGGACCTACGCTCAGCCAACGCCTCTCCGAAGGCCCGCTGCCGCCGGAGGAGACAGCGCATCTCGGCGCGGAACTTGCTGCCACCCTCGGCTACGTCCACGCCAGCGGCGTCGTTCACCGCGACGTGAAGCCGGCCAACATCCTGCTCGACACGCCAAGCAATGGCACCGCGGGCTTTTCGGCCAAGCTCACCGACTTCGGCATCGCCCGGCTCATCGACAGCACCCGGCTCACCATGCACGGCATGACTGTCGGTACAGCTAACTACCTCAGCCCTGAACAAGCCCAAACCGGTGCGGTGACCCCGGCCAGCGATGTGTACTCCCTCGGCCTGGTCCTCATCGAATGCCTGACCGGTCACCTCGCATACCCCGGTATCGGTGTCGAAGCCGCCATCGCCCGACTGCAGCGGCCGCCCGCCATTCCCGCCGAGTTCGGGCCGGATTGGACCCAGCTGCTAACTGCGATGACCGACCGCGCACCCGAAGCACGGCCGAGTACCGAAGGGGTCAGCCGCACCCTGAACCAGATCGCGGCCGACAGCCCCGTTCCGGGAGGCGAGACAGCGAGGTCGACGCCGACGCGCGCCACCACCGTGCTGAGCGAGCACGATCTGGCGCTGCGATCGGCCGGATCGACGACGATTCTGACGCGGCCACCACGAGGCGCGCGCAGCCTGCCGCACCGGGTGTACCTCGCAGCCGCAGCTGGCCTTGTCGTGCTCGTGGTGGTTGTCGTCGCGCTGTCGTCGCGAAGCACCGGCAACTCCGGCAAGCCCGCACCCATCCCGAGTTATCCGAGCGTCAGCGGGCAGTTGGGCAGTCACCTTCAGCAGCTTGAACGGACCCTGCCGTGAACCGGGCCCGCATCATCGGTGCGATCGCCGTCGCCGTGTTGCTCGCCGGCTGCGGCAGCGGAAGTGCCCACAACACCGACGCGGCGACGACCACGTTGCTGCGACGCGATATGACGGCGCTTGCCTCCGCGGCGGCGAGCAGGAACTACGCGTCCGCAGCAACCGCGCTGGCCGCCCTCAACGCCGACGCCGCGACCGCCCGCGACGCGGGCAAGCTCACCGACGATCAACTCGCCCAGATTCGAGCTGCCGCAACAACCGTCCAGGCAGACCTCACAGCCGCAAGCCGCGCGGCCGCCACGACCGCTGCGGCACCGACTGTTACCCCGACGCCGAAGCCGACGCCGACCAAGTCAAAACACAAAGATGCCCACAGCGGCGGAAACGGCCAAGGCGGCGGTCCCGGCGGCGGCTGATCCGAGGCGAAGCTCCCGCGGCGCACGAACGGGCAACGTTCTCCAGCGGTCGACGTGCCGCCCTTAGCCGGTGCGGTATGCGTCCGACCGAGGCGCTATGCCGACGACAGCGACTGTTCTTGCCTCGTCATCGATTCGGTACAACACCCTGTAGGTCCCTCGGCGGGCACTGAACCGGTCATCGAGAGGCGGTTCAAGGCGTTTGCCGATCCGATAGGGATTGGCGAGCAGCGGGCCCATGATGAACTCGTAGGCGGCGAAGGCAATTGATTCTGGGAGGCGTTCTGCGAGCTGGCGTCGGGCCGTGGGAGTGATTATGAGTTCGTGCGGTGGTTCTTCACTCACGCTGGCGACCGCCGGCTGCGCATCGCCTCCGCGAGTTGCACGGCGGTCTCGCCTTCGCCGCGGATGAGTTCCTCATCGGAGGAAGAAAGCTGCTTCAACAGGTCATTGTCGGAAAGGACTGCGATGGTTTCCTCGAGCCTTTCGAGGTCATCGAGAGCGAGCAGGATCGCTGACGGATGCCCGTGCACCGTGACCGTTACCCGCTCGTGTTGCGATGACACCCGGTTGATCAGCTCGGAGAGATGCGACTTGACCTCGGCGAGGGGCAACGTTGCAGACATAGTCATAAGTATGACTAGGAATAGCTCGAACGTCCACTGGCAAGCACACGGATATCTCCTCGAATCGGTGGACCGGCACCCACGACCTTGCTGGCTAAGGCGATTGGGCCCGTGTCATGACTTCGCCGGGGCGTCGAGCCGTGCCCACAAAGTGCGTGGCCCGATGACTTCGGCTCCCGCTTCGCGGACCCGTTCTCTCAGTTCACGGTCGGCAGTGACGACAGCGACCGGTCGCGACGAGTCCGCCGCCTTCGCGTCCTGGACGGTCACGACGATGGCATCGTCGCCGGATCGATCGGCATGCACCACCCGCACCCGACCGACGTCACCGGCCGGCACCCCGACACGGGCGGCACCCTCGACGACGAGGACGAAGTCTTCCTCGCCGACGGGCAGGCGTGTCAGCGCGTCGAGGAGTCGGCGCGTTGCTCCGGCGCGATCCTTCCACCACCCGTCTGGGCGCGCGCCAACCACGTTGGCGGCGTCGACGACGGTCAGCACTGGCCGGACGCCGGTTTCAGGAGAAGGCATCGGCGGCGAAGAAGCTCATCAGTGCGGTGCTGCCGTCGTGGTCGACGATGCGAATCGCCTGCTGGGCGGCGTCCACTTTAGTTGGGTGCACGATGCATGCCGATCGTCCCCTCTCGGTTAGCCCTGGTTCGTGGGCCGTCGGGCCCACTCTCGGCCGATTCGGGTGCCCCGGCAAGCAGCCAAGGTCTTGGTCCGGGATGACGTCGCCTCGACTCGCCAATGGGGACGGAACGGGTCTCAACCTGGCAAGCCCAGCGAAGTTTCATCAGCACCGCTTGCTCGTTCACCTTCGCGTCGTACAGTCATGCGCTATGGCCGAAACAGACGGTGAGAGTCGCACAGACAGGCTCGAGCAAGCGTTGGCACACGAACAGCACGAGGAACGCGACGAACAAGGCGCGCAGCTACTGCGCGAACAGCAGGTAGACGACCGGATCACCGACGCGCTATCCGGCCGCGCCAACAAGAAAGACGACTCCCCGTAGAGGCGCATAAGCGCCACTAGGCCACCCCTCGATCTTCACATCAGGATGGTTGTTCACAGCGGCAGGGAATAGCGGCTGCTTGGTGAATATGGCCAACGGTCCTTTGGAGTTCGGCGGCTGGTTAGCGCATGGCCCAGGCGCGGTGCTCGCTGCGAGGATGGCGGCGGCCGCGACGTTGCAGCAGTGTCATCGTGGCTGCGCCGATGGCTACCGACAGCACATGCCCGGTCGTGGTCATTCCAGGCGTCAGCAGGAACGGCACCAACACGCTGGCACTGACTATCAGCGCGCCCGCTAGCTTGGCTCGACCGGTGAGCAGGAGAACGCTGGCCGCGAGCGCGGAGTACATCACATACGACACCCCGACATCGGGCCGTTCCGCGGAGGAATCCGCGATCAGATGCAATTGCGCACCAAGCTCGGCGCCGTACTCGGTCAGCAACGTGGCGATGACGTGCCCGCTCAGTGCTATGACAGCGGTTCGCCCGGCTCCGACCGCCCGTTCCAGCACGGCGAAGCTGACCGCGACGATCACCAGGTTGGGAAACAGATTGCCGGGCACGACGAACGCGCTGACCAGCATCGCCGCGACTGGGTGGTGGGCCAGGTTGTGCAGGTTCGTCGAGGCCCATGCCACCACAGCGCTGACGTCTGTCGGATGCATGCGGAGCAGCAGGGCAGCAAGCAGCAGAAGCAACACCATCGCGGTCGCCAGCGGCGTCGCCGTAGGTGAAGGCAATGCCTGTGACGCACTCCGGGCGAGTACCGGGCGGGTCCCTGATGGGCGGGTGCCTGATGAGCGGGTGCCTGATGGGCGGGTCCCTGATGAGCGGGTGCCTGATGAGCGGGTCCCCGGGGCGGCGTCGCCTGCTGCTTGATGCCCCGTCGCCCTGGTTGCGCCCATCCCCATAACCCAAGGAAAGACTCTCAACCTCGAGGTGTGCTGTTAGGCGGCTGTCCTCGCGCTGTGCGTATTCGTAGGAAAGCGTGTGAGCGGAGCAGCCACTGCCGCTTGCCGTGCTGTCACACCCGCAGCGGACAACATTGCCCGCTGTTGTGGTGGGCGCCCGCTCAGACCGGCTGCGACGCCGTAGCGGAAGGGCCGTGGTGCTGTGCCTCCCGGGTGCGATACCGGGCGAGTGTCTGAGAGGTGATGATGCCGATCGGGTAGTTGCGTTCGTTGGTCACGATTGCGACCCCGGCGTGCTCCTGCAGCGTGGCGACGACGTAAGCGGCGGCCGCGGCCTCGGTGACCAGCAGCGGCTGCGTGCGCCCAGCCCGGGCGATGTCACGCAGCCGGGTGTCGGCGCGGTTGTCAGCGGGCACGCGGCGGAGCTGGCGGATTGTGAGCGCCCCAGCGGCGTCGGAGTCGAAGTCGAGGAGGGCAACGATGTCGTCATCAGCCGCATCGTTCAGCTCGGGAAGGACGCGTTCCACGGGCCACCAGTCGTTGAGAACAGCGGCCGGCGCCGTCATGACCCGCCCGGCACGCAAGCTGCTCCACATCACAGCTTGTCGGGCTCGGTGTTCTGCGGACGCGCCGAGGAGGATGGTCCAACCGACCAGTGCGAGCCACGCGCCGGCCACCGACACCGTGAAGAGTTCGGCAGCCCCCAACCCGATCAGCAGCCAGCCAAGGATCTGCCCGGCCCGAGCCGTCACGCCGTCGGCGCGGCCCCGGTCGCCGGTACGCCACCAGAGAAATGCGTGCAGCACCCGACCGCCATCCAGCGGTGACCCGGGAAGGAGATTGAATATGCCGAGCCCGACACTGATGACAGCCAGCCACGCCAGCGCGGCTCCAACCAGCCCCGACATCCCTGTCGACCAGGCGAGGACGCCGGCTATTGCACCCACGCCCATGCTCGTTGCGGGCCCTGCCGTCGCGATGACGGCTTCAGCGCGTGGCGAAGCCGGCTCAGCGTCGAACTCCGTTACGCCGCCCAGCATCCACAGCGTGACCCCTCGAACACCGACCCCGTAATGCCGCGCAGTCAGGGCATGGCTGAGTTCATGGGCCAGCACGCTCATCGCGAACACGCACGCGGTGATGAGGCCGGCAGCCCAGTACACGCCTGGGCTGTGGCCTGGTTGGGCTGCAGGCAGCGCTGAGGTCGCGAGAAGGTCGGCGAACAAGGCCACAACCAACAAGGCAGACCCGCGAGCCGAGACGGGAACGCCTCGCCACCGGCCGAGCGGGATCGTGAAGCCTGCGCTTCGGACGGACTGCTGTCCCTGGGTGGACGGGACTGGCGCGAAATGCGGCGTTGCTGGATGGGTCATCGTGTCACTCGCTTTGTGGGACCACGCGCACGTGTCTGCGTGCGTCGCACCGACCTGCCGGTCCGTGCCACTCCAGCGTGCCTCGTGCTTCGCGGGCGCCGCTGTGCTTCGGATGAGAGTTCCCCGTGCGCATCCTTTCGGCGGGCCGACCGTACGAACGTCCACGGCTCATGCCAGCTTCGCCGCCTGAGTCTCTCGCCGACGACGCCGATGCCATCCTTGGCGCATGCAGACTGTGTACGAAGCCGCGGGTCGCGACGAAGGCCTGCTCCGCCTGGCCAGTGCGTGGCACGGCCGGGTGATGGCAGACGAGTTGGTCAGCCACGCGTTCAGCCACGGTTTTCATCCGGACCACACCGAGCGGCTGGCTGCCTACTGGGCCGAGGCGCTCGGTGGCCCGGCGACCTACTCCGATACTTATGGCGACGAGACCTCGGTGGTGCGGATCCATAGCGGCAACGGCCCGCACGAGGAGATGGACCGGCAGGCGATCGCCTGCTTCGACCAGGCGATGACCGACGTCGCATTGTCCGAGCACGACCCGGTCCGGGCCGTGCTGCACGACTACTTCGCCTGGGCGACGACAACGACCATGTCCCGCTATCACCGGTCCGCGGACGAGGTGCCCGATGGCCTGCGCATTCCGCACTGGTCCTGGGATGGCCTGCAGCCTGAGCCCATACGCGACGCGTAAGCGAACTCATCGGCCTCCGCCGCCCACCCCCCAAAAAAACTCCGGGCCGATCAAGGAGATATGGCCGCTTTTCCGGGTCCGGTTACGGCCACAACTCCTTGATCGCCCGGGGAACGGCAGTGGCTCCCGTCCGGGGAACGGCAGACGCTCCCGTCCGGGGAGCAGCGGACGCCCGCTTCAGTGGGTGCCGGGAGACTTCCCTTGCGTAACCGCGATTCCATCCGCTCGTTACTGACCAGTAGCTAACCCGAATGTCGTTTTAAGGGGCAGTGGTGGCGCTCAGGTGGACCCGAGTCCGGATGGTGGCGGCCGCGGCCGCGCTCACCACGGTGGTAGGCACAGTCAGTGCGCTCCCCGATGGGGCGGGGGCCGCCACGGGTGTGGCCACCGGCTACCGCGCAAACGACTATGCCGACGGGCAAGCGATGAGCGTGCTGCCGCCTGGGGAGAACGGCCTGGTCAAGGCCACCGATCTCGCGACCTTCGAGACGACTCAGCAGCGCCCGGCCGCCAGCCAGGACCAACTGGGCAAGTACGCGAACCTGCTCTACGGCTACCCGTCCCTGACCGATAACACGCTGGGAAACTACTTCAACGGCGAGTCCTTCGGCGTGCCCCCGGCCGACATCACTCGCACCGAGACGCCCGGTAACGGCGTCACGATTTACCGCGACACCCACGATGTGCCGCACATCTATGGCAACACGAACCAGGCTGCCGCGTTCGGTGCCGGCTACGCGCAGGCCGAGGATCGGCTCTTCCTCATGGACGTATTGCGCCACTACGGCGAGGGAACACTCGCATCATTCCTCGGCGCTTCGTGTGCGTTCGAGCAGATGGATCACGACGAGCTGTTGCTTGCGCCGTACACGCCGCAGCAGGCACAGGCGCAGATCGACAACATGGCGCGCGCCAACGGCGCGGTCGGCGTGCTGACCAAGTCGATGATCGAGAGCTACGTCGGCGGCGTGAACGCCTACATCACCGCAACGACCACGAACCCGACGCTGTTACCTGCCGACTACGGTGCCGCCGCGCCAGGCCTGCTGCCCACGCAGTGGAGCACGAGCGATGTTGTCGCGATCGCCGGGCTGATCGGCGGCATCTTCGGCCGGGGTGGCGGCGCGGAGGTCACGAACGCGCACCTGCTGCAGTACCTGCGTACCAAGCTCGGCACCGCCGCCGGCAACCAGGCCTTCCAGCAGTTCCGTACCGCGAACGACCCGTTGGCACCCACCACCGTGGTGGACAAGACGTTCCCGTACGAGACCCCGGGCACCGTGAACCCCTCGACGACCGCGCTGCCTGACGCCGGCAAGCCGCTCACCGGCGGCCCGGTCGGGACCGACCCGAACTGCGACCTGCAGCAGCCCAACCCCCAAGCGCTGTCGATCATCGATGCTTTGAACGCGATGCCCAAGCACATGAGCAACGCGCTCGTGGTCAACGGCAGCCACACCGTCTCCGGCCACCCAGTCGCCGTGTTCGGACCGCAGGTGTCCTACTTCGCGCCGCAGGTCCTGTCCGAGGAGGACGTCCACGCCCCCGACTACGACGCCGAGGGCGCCTCGTTCCCCGGTACCGGCCTGGTCGAGCTGGGCCGCGGCCGCGACTACGCGTGGTCGGCGACGTCGGCAGGTAGCGACCTCATCGACCAGCGGGTCGAGCGGATCTGCAACCCGTCCGGCGGCGCACCGGACGCGCAGGGCACCTACTACGAGTCCGGCGGACAGTGCCTGCCGATGACCCGCGAGGTCTTCAGCGAGACCGCGCTGCCCAAGCCCGGCGGCGTCGGTGCGCCTGCACGGCTCGATCACGTCATCTACCTGACGCAGCACGGCGTCGTACAAGGCTGGACCACCGTCGGAGGCCAGCCGGTGGCGATCGTGAATCAGCGCTCGACGTTCAACCACGACATCGACTCCGCGGTCGGGTTCCTCGAGTTCGGAGACCCGGGCATAACCCACGACGTCTCGTCCTGGATGGCCGCCGCGTCCAAGGTCGATTACACGTTCAATTGGTTCTACGTCGATGACCGCGACACCGGCTACTTCACCAGCGGCCTCGACCCGGTGCGCCCCTCCGATGTCGACCCGTCGCTGCCGACGTGGGGCACTGGCATCGCCGAGTGGCAGGGCTACCTCACCGCGGCTCAGCATGTGCACGAGGTGAATCCGCCGCAGGGCTTCCTCGTCAGCTGGAACAACAAGCCGGCGCCGGGCTTCGCCGCTGCAGACGATCAGTACGGCTACGGGCAGGTGTACCGCTCGATCATGCTGGTGAACCAGCTACAGGATCAGTTCGCCGCACACGGCGGAAAGCTCACCCGCGCGCAGGTGGTGCAGGCGATGGAGACCGCGGCCAGCCAGGATCTGGACGGGCTGACCATCATCCCGCTGCTGCTGAAATACCTGCAGGGACGGCCGGAGCCGGCGGGCGTGGCGGCCATGCTGGCGCAGCTGCGGGACTGGGTCGCGTCGGGGGCACACCGGCGCAAGGCCGTTCCCGGCGACAGCCAGTACGAGCGTGCCGCCGCAGTCGCGATCTCCGACGAGCTGGTGCCTAACCTGATCCGCGCGCTGTACGACCCGATCCTGGCCACCGGCGGGCTCGGCGGTGTCGGCTCGACGGGGGGCGCCACGACCTCGGGCTACTCGGTGCTTCCGATGCAGTTCGTGAACACACCCAACTCCGGTGGTGCGCATCTGGGCAGCGCGTACGACGGCGGCTACGAGGGCTACGTCGACGCGACGCTGCAACAGCTGCTCGGGCAGAGCCCGGCCGACGGCTTCGGAGCGGAGCTGACGAGCCGCGTGTGCGGCGGTGGCCCGGCGACTTGCCACACCGCGATCGACTCGGCGCTGGCCAAGACGTACGACGCGCTGGTGACGGCCAACGGGACCTCCGCCGTCGGCTCGTGGACGGCCTCCTCGGCGTCGGCCGCGGCGAGCCAGGCGATGCCGGTGTTCGACGCGATCCAGTTCCGGGCGCTCGGGATCGTGGGTCAGCCGGCCATTGACTGGCAGAACCGTCCGACCTTCCAGCAGGTTGTCGAATTCCCGCGCCATCGCGCGCGGCCGATGTAAGGGGTTTTGTTGTGCGCCGACTGGTCTTCGCAATCGCTGCCGCGTCCGTACTGAGCACCGTCACGTTCGCGTCCCCGACCGAGGCGGCCCCTGGTCCCCTTCGGTACGTGGCTCTGGGCGACTCCTACAGCGCCGCCTCCGGCAATCTGCTGCCCGATGTGAGCGCGCCACCGCAATGCCTGCGCTCGACGGTCAGTTACCCGCACGTCGTCGCCGGGCGGATCGGTGCCCAACTAGCCGACGTCACCTGCGGTGCCGCGGAAACGAAGGACTATTTCACCGCGCAGTACTCAGATGTCCCGCCTCAGCTGGACGCAGTGCAGGCCAATACCCAGCTGATCACGATGACCATCGGCGGCAACGACAGCAGCGTATTCATCAACTCAATCGTGGACTGCGGGTCGGCGGGGCTGTCCACGCTCGGGCAGGGCAGCCCGTGCAAGGACAAGTACGGCTCGTCATTCCAGAACACCATCACGACG
>DASXHV010000061.1:0-13588 GCA_036488285.1 Jatrophihabitans sp.
GAATCGGCCCTGGTCTCACACCCCTCGGTCGCCGAGGCGGCGGTGGTCGGTGCCAGCGATGCGATGACCGGGCAGGCGATCGTGGCCTTCGTGATCCTGCGCGGCTCGGCCGCCGACGGCGGTGCGGAGATGGTCACCGAGCTGCGCAATCACGTGGCCAAGGAGATCGGGGCGATCGCCAAACCACGCCAGATCATGGTGGTCGCCGAACTACCCAAGACCCGCTCGGGCAAGATCATGCGCCGCCTGCTGCGCGACGTGGCCGAACATCGCGATCTGGGCGACGTAACGACCTTGACCGATTCGTCCGTCATGGACCTGATCTCCTCGGGCCTCGAGTCCGGCAAGAACGAGGAATAGCAAGACCGGGGAATAGCAAGACCGGGGAATCGAACAGGTGCCGCCGGCCCGAATGGGTCAGAACGCGGACTTCTCGCCGGGGCCTTGGCCAGGTGCATCCGGGTAGATCGAAGCTTCCCGGAATGCTTCTTGCAACGCCTTCAGCCCGTCCTGGAGCGGCTGGCGATGCACCCCAAGGTCGGCCTGTGCCGCGGCCAGCAGACCGGCGTACGCCTCAATCAGCCGGCGGGCCTCGTCCAGGTCCTTGTAACGCTCGCCGTCCTCGGCTAGGCCGAGCTTCTCCGCAGCGGCCGACATCAGCATCACCGAGGCGCGGGTGATCACCTCGACTGCCGGTATCTGGGCGAGTTCGCGCACCTCGGCCGAACTCGGTGTGGTGGGCTCACCGGCAGCCGCGCGGTCGACGGACGCGGCCGGGTCAGAGATTGGGCGCTCAGCAGTCACGCTGGTAGCCTTGCAGGTGCGACCCGTCACCTCGTAACTGAGGTGGTGTGCAAGCGGAAGCCGATGAGAGATCTTCGATTCCCACCCGAGCAGGCCACAAACCGGCCGGGTACGGTCCGCCGTCACCCTGGTGGTGACGACACGGCGCATGCCGTGCCGGGGTGACTCGGCGCTACATGCGTCGCGCGGATCGCGTGAGCCACGTTTCAAGACGTGGAATCGCGGAATCTTCTGGGCCCCGACTGCATTGGTTGCAGCGGGGCCTTTACGAGCTTCAGCCGTTTCTTCGAAGGACGGTTCGGGACTCGACGGGGCCCACCCGATACGAAAGTCAACCAAGGAGGCCCCATCAGCTCTGAACCCAGGATCAACGACCGGATCCGCGTTCCCGAGGTACGTCTCGTCGGACCCGAGGGAGAGCAGGTCGGCATCGTGCCGATCGGCAAGGCTCTGGATCTGGCAGCCGAGTCGGACCTCGATCTGGTCGAGGTCGCGCCGATGGCCCGCCCGCCGGTGTGCAAGCTCATGGACTACGGAAAGTTCAAGTACGAGAGTGCACAGAAAGCCCGTGAGGCGCGTCGTAATCAAACGCTGACCGTCATCAAGGAAATGAAGCTTCGCCCGAAGATCGACCCGCACGACTACGCGACCAAGAAGGGTCACGTCGAGCGGTTTCTGAAGCAGGGTGACAAGGTCAAGATCACGATCATGTTCCGCGGCCGCGAGCAGTCTCGTCCGGAGCTCGGATTCCGGCTTCTGCAGCGACTCGCCGAGGACATCACCGAACTGGGCTTCGTCGAATCCTCGCCTAAGCAGGACGGTCGAAACATGGTCATGGTCGTAGCGCCCCACCGGGCTGGCCGCGCGACTGCGACCAAGTCCAGCAAACCTGCGAAATCGGCTGCTCCGGCGGCAGACGAGCAGACGGCCTGACCCGTTCACTGCGACGCGATCGAGCTCGTCGACTGCGTCGTGCCGAACACGCCTGAACACCGACACAGAGGAAAGTTGCATGCCCAAGAACAAGACCCACTCCGGGATGAAGAAGCGCGTCAAGGTCACCGGCAGCGGCAAGCTGCTGACCGAGCGCGCCGGCAGGCGCCATCTGCTGGAGCGCAAGTCCTCAACGCTCACCCGTCGCCTCAAGGGCACCGAAGAGATCGCTGCCGTCGACGTTCCGCGCGTCAAGCGACTGCTCGGCCGCTAATCCCATTCCCGACCGATCAACCGCTGATCCGAAACGCCCGCACCGCTTTACACAGTCTTGCAAGGGCAGGCAGGTCAGCCTGAAAGAACAAGGACAACAACGTGGCACGCGTCAAGCGGGCGGTCAACGCCCATAAGAAGCGCCGTAGCGCCCTCGAGAACGCCTCCGGATACCGGGGCCAGCGCTCCCGGCTGTACCGCAAGGCCAAGGAGCAGCTGCTCCACTCCTCGACCTATGCCTACCGCGACCGTCGGGCGAAGAAGGGCGACTTCCGCCAGCTGTGGATCACCCGCATCAACGCGGCTGCTCGCGCTAACGACATGACCTACAACCGTTTCATCCAGGGTCTGCGGCTGGCCGGCATCACCGTCGACCGCAAGATCCTCGCGGATCTGGCCGTCAGCGACGCGCCGGCTTTCGCCACGCTGGTCGCCGCCGCCAAGAAGGCTGTTGAGGCCGAGGGCATCGGCGGCGCGCCGGCTGCCTCCGACGCAGCCTGATCGCGTAGAAACAGTCGGTGCTGTCCGACTCCAACGCCCGGCTCGCCGCGGCCCGACGTCTCACCACTCGTCGGGCTCGTCGCGAGACCGGGCGGTTTCTTGCCGAAGGCGCGCAGGCCGTCCGCGAGGCGATCGCCCGACCGGAGCTGCTCATCGAGGTCTTCGTCACCGAGGATGCGATGGCCCGGCATCGCGACCTGCTCGAACGTGCCGCGGTCGCCGTCGACGTAATCAGCTCGAAGGCGGCTGCTGCGCTGTCTGAAACCGTCACGCCACAGGGTCTGATAGCGGTGTGTGCACAACCCCAGCTGACGGTGGGCGAGGTGTTGGAACGCAGGCCCACGTTGGTCGTCTTGCTGGCCGAGCCGAATGAACCGGGCAACCTGGGCGCCATCATCCGCACCGCAGATGCGGCGGGCGCCGGTGCGGTCTTCATCGATGGCGGCGTCGATGCCTATGACGGCAAGGTGGTACGGGCCAGTGCCGGCAGCATCTTTCATCTTCCGGTGATCGAGGTGGCTTTCGAGCACCTGCTGCCCGATACCCATCGCGCCGGGTTCATCTGCCTGGCGGCAACCGGTCGGGGCGAGCGCGATCTTGATTCCTTGACCGACGACGGCACGCTCGCCGCAGCTGCGCTGTGGCTTTTCGGCAACGAGGCCCGCGGCCTGCCGGAGTCGATGATCCAGGCCGCTGATCATGCGGTTCGGGTGCCCATTTACGGCAGTGCCGAGAGCCTCAACCTGGCCGCTGCCGCGGCGGTGTGCCTGTACGCGTCGGCACGTGCACAGCGTGGACGGGCGACGGGCAGCAAATAGGCTCGGACGGCTCTCCTAGACTTCAAACAACGCTGCATCAGCAAAGCAGCATTGCTTCACCTTGCCGCCCGCCCCGATGAATCATCAACAGAGGAAGTCCGCATGTCTGGCGCCAACGATCCCTACGACCCCAAGCAGGTCGCAGCGCTGTCCGACGAGTCCCTGCAGGCAGCGGTCGTGGCGGCCATCGCGGCGTTTGCAGCGGCGGCCGATCTCGAGGAGTTGCGCGCCGCGCATACCGGGCACGTCGGTGATCGCTCGCCGCTGGCACTGGCCAACCGTGAGATCGGTGCGTTGCCGCCGGCAGCCAAGGCCGACGCCGGTCGTCGCATGAACGCCGCCCGGACCGCGGTGCGTCAGGCTCATGCCGAGCGGCTTCAGATCCTCGAGGCCGACCGCGATGCGCGCGCGCTCAGCGAAGAGTCTGTGGACGTGACGCTGCCCTGGGACCGCCGCCTGCTCGGTGCCCGGCATCCGTTGACCACCACCCAGGAATTCGTCGGTGATGTGTTCACCGCGATGGGCTGGGAAGTAGCCGAGGGGCCAGAGGTCGAGGCCGAGTGGTTCAACTTCGACGCGCTGAACATCGGCGTCGACCATCCGGCGCGCTCACTGATGGACACCTTCTTCGTCGCAGCGCCGGACGGAACGCCGGACAGCGGTCTGGTGTTGCGCACGCACACCTCGCCGGTGCAGGCCCGCGCGATGCTGACCCGGACGCCGCCGATCTATGTGGTGTGTCCGGGCAAGGTGTTTCGTACCGACGAGCTCGACGCCACCCATACGCCGGTGTTCCATCAGCTCGAGGGTCTGGCCGTGGACAAGGGCCTGACGATGGCGCACCTGAAAGGAACGCTTGACCACATGGCGCAGGCGTTCTTCGGCGAGGGGATCGTCACTCGGCTGCGTCCGTCCTACTTCCCGTTCACCGAACCCAGTGCAGAGCCGGATCTGCTGTGCTTCGTGTGTCGCGGCGATTCGGTAGGTAACCCAGACCGGCCATGCCGCACCTGTGGCAGCGAAGGCTGGATCGAGTGGGGTGGCTGCGGGATGGTCAATCCGCGGGTGCTGCGGGCCTGTGGCATCGACCCCGATGTGTACAGCGGTTTCGCTTTCGGGATGGGAATCGAACGGACCATGATGTTCCGCAACAACGCTGCCGACATGCGCGACATGGTCGAAGGCGACGTCCGGTTCAGCCAGGCTTTCGGAATGGAGGCCTGAGATGCGCGCCCCGATTTCGTGGCTGGCCGAACATGTCGACCTGCCCGCTGATCTACAGCCGCGCGAACTCGGCGATGCCCTCGTCCGAGTGGGTCTCGAGGTGGAACGGGTCGAGTCCGGCGCCGATGGCATCAGTGGTCCGTTGGTCATCGGCCGGGTGCTGGAGTTCGTCGACGAGCCGCAGAAGAACGGCAAGACGATCCGTTGGTGTCAGGTGGACGTGGGTGAGGCCGAACCCCGCGGCGTCGTGTGCGGTGCGCACAACTTTGCTGCGGGGGACCTCATCGTCGCCGTGCTGCCCGGCGCGACGCTGCCCGGAGGGTTTGCGATCAGCGCCCGCAAGACCTACGGGCACATCTCCGACGGCATGATCTGCTCGGTTCGTGAACTCGGGATTGGCGATGATCACGACGGCATCCTGGTGCTGGCGCCCGAATCGGCCAAGCCGGGCGACGACGCGCTCGATGTGCTCGGATTGCGTGACGCGGTGCTCGACATCGCGGTGACGCCGGACCGGTCATACTGCCTGTCAATTCGGGGCTTGGCCCGGGAGGCCGCCATCGCCCTCGACGTCGGCTTCCATGACGTGACCGCGACGCTTCCCGGCGTGGACGGACAGGCCCACCCCGTGACGGTGTCGGATCCGGCCGGCTGTGATCAGTTCTCTGCTCGTACCGTCAGCGGCCTCGATCCTGCGGCTGGGACGCCGGATTTCGTCGCGCGGCGACTGCGGGCCTGCGGGATGCGTTCGATCTCGCTCGCCGTGGATGTCACCAACTACGTGATGCTGGAAACGGGTCAGCCGCTGCACGCCTTCGACCGCGCCAAACTCAACGGTGGGCTCGGGGTACGCCGGGCAGTGGCGGGCGAGAAGCTCGTCACCCTCGACGGCGTCGTCCGCACCCTGAACCCGGACGACCTGGTCGTCACCGATGACAGCGGACCGATCGCCCTCGCCGGGGTGATGGGGGGCGCGTCAACGGAAATCGGTGACACCACGACCGACATCGTCCTGGAGGCCGCACATTGGCATCCAGCATCGATCTCGCGGACGGTGCGTCGCCACAAGCTGCCCTCGGAGGCGGCCAAGCGTTTCGAGCGAGGCGTCGATCCACGAATAGCCGGGGTCGCGCTGCAGCGCTGCGTCGATCTCCTCCTCGAGCATGGCGGCGCCGCAGCCGCGCCCGGCTACACCGTGGTGGGCGACGGCCCCGCCGCGGTGCACATCCCGCTCAGACTCCGCTATCCCGCCGAGCTGGCCGGCATGCCGATCGATCACGAAGCCGTGCTTCGGCGACTCGAACAGGTCGGGTGCGAGAAGGTAGCCACCGCCAACTCCGACACCGTGACAATCGCGCCACCGACCTGGCGACCGGATCTGACCGATCCGGCCGACCTGGTCGAAGAGGTCGTCCGGCTCGAGGGCTACGAGAACATCCCGTCGGTGCTTCCTAACCCGCCGGCCGGCAATGGTTGGACGTCCGGGCAGAAGTTGCGCCGCCAAGTATCGCGAGCACTCGGCGGCGCCGGCTATGCCGAGGTGCTGAACTACCCATTCGTTTCACCGACGATCCATGACACCTTCGGTTTGGATGCCGATGACCGCAGGCGTCAGGCGTTGCGCTTGTCGAATCCCATTTCCGATGCCGAGCCCGAACTGCGCACCTCTCTGCTGCCGGGGCTGCTGGCCAACCTGGCACGCAACCTCGGCCGCGGCAACCGCGATCTGGCCACCTTCGAGATGGGACTTGTGTTCCTGGCCAACCCGAAGTTCGAGATTGCACCGCGTCCTGGAGTCGAGCACCGACCCTCGGACGCTGACTTGTCGGCCGTTCTGGCCAGCGTTCCCGAGCAGCCCCGACACGTCGGAGTGGTGCTCGGGGGGAACCTGGAGCTGCCAGGCTGGTGGGGCGGCGGCCGATCCGGTATTTGGGCCGATGCCATCGAGGCGGCCCGGACAGTTGCCCGTGCGGCGCGAGCGGAACTGACCATCCGCAAGGCCGACATCGCGCCGTGGCATCCGGGCCGATGCGCTGAGCTGCTCCTCGGCGACGAGGTGATCGGTACTGCTGGCGAGCTGCATCCTCGGGTCCTCGCCGCGCTGGATCTACCGGCTCGAACCGCGGCGATGGAGCTGAATCTGGACGCCATCGCACCCCCGCGGCCGGCACAGGCTCCGGCATTGTCGAAGTTCCCACCGGTGTTGCTCGACGTGGCTCTGGTGCTCAGCGATGAGGTGCCGGCGGCTGACGTGCTGAATGCCCTGCGTGACGGGGCCGGCGAGTTGCTGGAGACGGTGCGACTGTTCGACGTCTATTCCGATCCGCAGCGACTGGGCGCAGGTGTGAAGTCCCTGGCGTTCTCGCTGCGGTTCCGGGCGGCTGACCGGACCCTCACTGTCGAGGAAGCGACCGTTGCGCGAGATTCGGCGATCGCAGCCGCAGCCTCTCGTACCGGTGCCCGACTTCGCGAATAACCCGGGGATCGCGGTCGTTGCAGGCGCAGGCCGAGCGGATGCGGGCCTATTTCGAAGCCGCCGCTGCTTGAGTGATTCAAGTCGCGATCGGTGGCCGTGCATGAACTTGCGTGATGGTGCATAATATCTCGCATGGGATTCACGGTCGCTGTTGCCGGCGCCAGTGGCTATGCCGGCGGCGAGCTGCTCAGACTGCTGTCGAACCATCCCGACCTGCAGGTGTCGACCGCGGCCGCTCACGGTAACGCCGGTGCGCCAGTCACTGAGGTGCACCCGAACCTGGTCGGGTATGCCGACCTGCGATTCAGCGACACCGACGCTGCGTCGCTCAGCGGCGCGGACCTGGTCTTCCTTGCACTCCCGCACGGTGCCTCGGCGGCGCTGGTGGCTGAGTTGCCCGCCACCTGCAAGGTCGTCGACCTCGGGGCAGATTTCCGGTTGCGGGATCCCGAGGCATGGCAGCGCTACTACGGCGGGCCACACGCCGGTACCTGGACGTACGGCCTACCCGAACTACCGGGCCAGCGGGCAGCGATCGCCGTCAGCGACCGAGTCGCCAACACCGGTTGCTATGCGGTGGCCGTCATCGCGGCCTTGGCTCCGTTGATCGCCGCCGAGGTGATCGAGGTCGAGGACGTCGTAGTGGTCGCGTCGTCCGGGACCTCAGGCGCTGGCCGGGCGGCGAAGGTGAATCTGCTGGGCAGCGAAGTGATCGGCGACCTGGTCGGTTATCGGGTCGGCGCACACCAGCACGTGCCGGAGATCCTGCAGGCAACCGGGGCCAAGTCGGTGTCGATGACACCGGTTCTCGCGCCGATGCCACGGGGCATCTTGGCCGTCGTAACCGCCCGACCGGCCCGCCGCGGCCTCACTGCGGCCGACCTGCAGGACGTCTTGCACGCCGCGTATGACAGCGAAGCGTTCGTGCACGTCCTGCCGGGCGGCCGACAGCCCCACACCGCGGCCACCTTCGGGTCGAACTCGGTGCAGTTGCAGGCCACCATCGACATCAACTCCGGCCGGGTGATCGTGACCAGCGCGATCGATAACCTCGGAAAGGGCGCGGCCGGCCAGGCGCTGCAGAACGCGAACATCATGCTCGGTCTGGACGAATCCACCGGCCTGTCGGTGAACGGAGTCGCACCGTGAACGAGCATCGCAGCGGCGAATCGAGCGAGTGCGACAAGGTGGCTCAGGCGTGACTGTGACTGCGGCACGCGGCTTTCGAGCCAGTGGAATCACCGCCGGTATCAAGGCTAGCGGCGAGGCAGATCTCGCGATCGTCGTCAACGACGGACCGTTGGCTGCGGCCGCGGCCGTGTTCACCGCCAATCGGGTGAAAGCTGCTCCGGTTTTGTGGTCGCAGCAGGTCGTCGCCGACGGACGGGTTCGCGCGGTCGTCTTGAACTCCGGCGGCGCCAACGCCTGCACCGGCCCGGACGGTTTCGCCGATACCCATGCCACCGCGGAACGCACCGCCGAACTGTTGTCCTGCGGCGCAGGCGACGTCCTGGTGTGCTCCACGGGCCTGATCGGTGAGCGGTTGCCGATGGATGCCTTGCTCGGTGGCCTGCCGCTTGCTGTCGGTGCGCTCGCCCAGGACGGTGGACGACAAGCAGCGGACGCGATCCGTACCACCGACACGGTGCCCAAAATCGCTGAGGTGTCGCATCCGGACGGCTGGACGGTCGGCGGGATGGCCAAGGGGGCTGGCATGCTCGCGCCCAGCCTGGCGACCATGCTGTGCGTGCTCACGACTGATGCGGTGGTGGATTCGGCCGTACTGGACGACGTTTTGCGCGATGCCGTCCGAACCACCTTCGATCGCCTCGATGCTGATGGCTGCATGTCCACCAATGACACCGTCGCTCTGTTGGCCAGCGGCGCGTCCGGTATCGCGGCCAGCGACGCGGACATTCTGGTCGCCGTCCGCGACGTGTGTGCCGGCTTGGCCGCACAGTTGCTCGCCGACGCCGAGGGCGCGACCAAGGAGGTCACGATTTCCGTGACCGGCGCTGCCTCCGAGGACGACGCCGTCGAGGTCGGTCGCTCGATTGCCCGCAACAACCTGCTCAAATGCGCCCTGTTCGGCAACGACCCGAACTGGGGACGGGTACTTGCCGCGATCGGGACCACGGGCGCGGTGTTCGAGGCCGACCAGCTCGATGTGGCCATCAACGGAGTTCAGGTGTGCCGCGCCGGTGCTGCCGGAGATTGCCGCGATGCCGTCGATTTGACCGGCCGCGCGATCCTGATCGAGGCCGATCTCAACGCCGGCACCGATGCGGCGACGATCTACACCAACGATCTGTCGCACGCTTACGTCGAAGAGAACTCGGCCTACTCCTCATGACCGATCTCGACAGCGAGCTGAGCATGGCAGCCGGGAAGGCGGCCACCCTGATCGATGCGCTGCCCTGGCTGGAGCGGTTCCACGGCAAGGTAGTCGTGGTCAAGTACGGCGGAAACGCGATGACCTCGCCGGAGCTGCAGCAAGGTTTCGCCGAAGACATCGTTTTCCTGCGTTACGCGGGCCTGCGTCCGGTGGTGGTACACGGCGGCGGCCCGCAGATCACCGCCCACCTCAACCGGTTGGGCATCGCCAGCGAGTTCCGAGGCGGCCTGCGGGTCACGACGCCGGAGGCAATGCAGATCGTCAGGATGGTGCTGGTCGGTCAGGTGAACGGCGACGTCGTCAACCTCATCAACAATCACGGCGCGTTCGCAGTCGGACTCTCGGGCGAGGACGGTGGCATGTTCACCGCTGAACGGCGGCCGGCGATGGTCGATGGCGAGCCGGTGGACATTGGACAGGTTGGGGACGTCGTGGCGGTCGACCCGAGTTCGGTCACGGCATTGCTCGACGCCGGCCGTATCCCGGTGATAGCCACCGTGGGCCGGGGCAAGGACGGCTTGTCCTACAACGTCAACGCTGATACCGCGGCGGCCGCGCTCGCCTCGGCGCTGCGTGCCGAGAAGCTCATTGTGCTCACTGATGTCGCCGGACTGTATTCGGACTGGCCCAACAGTACTGAGGTGATCAGCGAGGTCAGGGCGAGCCAGCTGCAGGCGCTGCTGCCGTCGTTGGCCGCCGGAATGGTGCCGAAAATGGAAGCCTGCCTGCGCGCGGTGAGCAGTGGCGTCCCGCGTGCCACCGTCCTTGACGGGCGGGAGCGCCACGCCCTTTTGCTGGAGATCTTCACGACCGAGGGGATCGGAACCATGGTGTTGCCCGACCTGCCCGCACACCCGAATGAAGGAATGCAGACACCGTGACAGGCAAGAACCTCCGCGACCGCTGGGACGCGGTCATGATGGACACCTACGGCACGCCGCCCATCTCGATCGCCTCCGGCAGCGGCGTACACGTCAGGGACGCCGACGGGGTCGAATACCTCGATTTCATCGCGGGAATCGCTGTCTCGGCACTCGGTCACGCGCATCCGGCCATCGTCGCGGCGGTCACCGAGCAAGTGGGCATCCTGGCCCACTCGTCCAACCTTGCAATTCACGAACCAGGCGTTCGGTTGGCCGAGCGCTTGCAATCGCTGGTCGGTCTACCGGACGCGCGGGTGTTCTTCGCCAACGACGGCACTGAGGCCAACGAGTGTGCGATCAAGATCGCACGCTTGCACGGCCGGAAGCTGGATCCCTCCGGGGGCCGGCTTGGGTTGGTATCGACGAACAACAGCTTCCACGGACGCACTCTCGGCTCGCTGGCCATCACCGGAAATCCCAGCAAGCGGGAACCGTTCGAGCCGTTGCCCGGACCGGTCAGTTTCGTCGACTACGGCGACCTGGCTGCCCTGAAGGCCGCAATGGATTCCTCCGTGTGCGCGCTGTTCCTGGAATCGACCCAGGGCGAGGGTGGGGTGGTGCCCTCGCCCGATGGTTATCTGCAGGCAGCGCGTGAGTTGTGCGACGCGACCGGTGCGTTGCTCGTCATCGACGAGGTGCAAAGCGGAATCGGCCGTACCGGGCAGTGGTTTGCGAGCATCGCCTCCGGTGTCACACCTGATGTGCTCACCCTCGCGAAGGGCCTCGGCGGTGGCCTGCCGATCGGTGCTTGCATCGGAATCGGTGAAGCGGGCACGCTGCTGCAACCCGGTTCGCACGGCAGCACGTTCGGCGGCAACCCGGTGTCGTGCGCGGCGGCGCTGGCTGTCCTGGACACCATCGAGTCCGAAGATCTACTCGCGAACGTTCGCGCTCGCGGTAACGAACTCGAGCAGGGTCTGCGCAGCATCGCCGGCCCGTTGATCCGTGAGGTGCGCGGGAGTGGTCTGTGGTGGGGCATCGCTTTGCATAGCGACAACGCCGGCGCCGTGGAAGATGCGGCCCGCAAGCGCGGCCTGCTGGTAAACCCGGTCAAACCCGATGTCGTCCGGCTGGCGCCACCGCTGATCGCCACGGAATCGGACGTGGCCACGGCGGTGGCAGCGTTGGCAGCGGCGTTTGAGGACGTCGCGTCCGGGTTGGCAGCTACCGGCACTGCGGATGCGGACACGGAGGATCGACTATGACCAGGCACTTCCTGCGCGACGACGATCTGAACCCGGGCGAACTCCTCGAGGTGCTCGACCTGGCCGACACGATGAAGAAGGATCGGCTTGCCCACCGGCCCTTGGCAGGTCCGCGGGCGGTCGCCGTCATCTTCGACAAACCATCCACCCGGACTCGGGTCTCCTTCAGCGTCGGCATCGCCGAGCTCGGCGGCTATCCACTGGTTATCGACTCACAGACATCCCAACTCGGCCGTGGTGAGCCGATCGAAGACACCGCCAGGGTGCTGTCGCGCCAAGTCGCAGCGATCGTCTGGCGGACCTTCGGCCAGCAGCGCATCGAGGCGCTGGCGTCGGCAAGCTCGGTGCCGGTGGTCAACGCGCTGACTGACGAGTTCCACCCCTGCCAGATCCTGGCAGACCTGCAGACCATTCGGGAACGAAAGCATCGCCTCGCCGGTCTGACCATGAGCTACGTCGGCGACGCCGCGAACAACATGGCGAACTCCTATCTGCTGGGCGGTGCCGCTGCCGGTATGCACGTGCGCGTCGGGGGTCCGGCCGGCTACCTTCCCGATCCACAGATCGTCAGCCGAGCCAGCGAGATCGCCGCTGAGACGGGCGGATCGATCACCGTCACCAACGATCCTCATCAGGCATTCGACGCTGCTGATGTGCTGATCACCGACACCTGGGTGTCGATGGGCCAGGAAGCTGAATACGACGACCGCGAAACACCGTTCGTGCCGTTCGCGATCACCGATGAGGCGTTGGCACAGGCCGCGTCGGACGCAATCGTGCTGCATTGCTTGCCTGCGTACCGCGGCAAAGAGATCGCAGCTTCGGTCATCGACGGTGAGCACAGCGCGGTGTGGGACGAGGCCGAGAACCGCTTGCACGCCCAGAAGGCATTACTCAGCTGGCTGCTGGAGCGCGCCTGATGGCGCGCCAGGGAGCTGTCGCCAGGACCCAGCAGCCACGAAGCCAACCGGGCTCAATCTCCGAACTCACCAGCCGCGCAGCGCGGCAAGCCAAGATCGTCAGCGTCCTGACCGAGCACTCCGTCCGGTCTCAGTCCGAACTGGCCGCATTGTTGGCCGCAGCGGGCGCTCGCGTCACCCAGGCGACACTGAGCCGCGATCTCGACGAACTCGGTGCAGTCAAGCTGCGCACCCCGGACGGTGGTCAGCCGGTCTACGTAGTCCCGGAAGACGGCGCGCCGCTGGCTGCCCGCCACGTTGACGATGCACCACCTCAGCGGCTGGCACGGCTGCTGGGTGAATTGCTGATCTCGGCGGAAGGAAGCGCGAATCTCGCGGTGCTTCGTACCCCGCCCGGCGCGTCGAACTTCCTCGCCAGCGCGCTTGACCGCGCGAGCCTGCCGCAGGTGCTGGGAACGATCGCCGGTGATGACACGATCCTGGTGGTCAGTCGAGCCCCGCGAGGTGGCCCGGCGCTGGCCGAGCGTTTGATTGCCCTTTCCAACACGGGGCTGTCCAACACCGGGCTGTCCAGGACGAGCCAGCCATGAACACGATCGATAACGCAACGCCTACTGCCAAACCAACTGCCAACGCAACTGCCCCGCGGCCAATAGTGATAAGGAGTATCTAGATGAGCAAGCGCATCGTCCTCGCCTACTCAGGCGGACTCGACACCTCGGTAGCGATCGGCTGGATCGCCGAAGAAACCGGCGCCGAGGTGATCTGCGTCGCCGCCGATGTAGGCCAGGGCGGCGAGGACATGGATGCCATCCGGCAACGTGCGCTGGACTGCGGCGCCGTCGAGGCGGTGGTGCTGGACCTCAAGCAGGAATTCGCCGACGAGTATTGCCTGCCGGCGCTGCGTGCCAACGCGCTGTACCTCGAGCGTTACCCGTTGGTGTCGGCACTGTCGCGCCCGATCATCGCCAAGCACCTGGCGCTGGCCGCGCAACTTCACGGCGCGGACACCGTCGCACACGGCTGCACTGGTAAGGGCAACGACCAGGTCCGCTTCGAGGTCGGGATCGGTGCGATCGCTCCGGAACTCGACGTCATCGCTCCAGTGCGCGACAG
>DASXHV010000015.1:0-24875 GCA_036488285.1 Jatrophihabitans sp.
TGACATGGAATACATCGACTACGGGCTGAGCGTCCTGACAGCGTCGGCATTGGCCGACACCGATGCGATCGCGACCGATCTGTCGACCCTGTTCACCGACCTCAGCGAACGCGGGTTGCTCGCCGGTTACGAGGCCGTTCACCGCTTCTACGAGATCGGCACGCCGCCCGCATTGGCCGAGACCGACGAGTTTCTGCACGGGCTCCGGGTGGCCGGTCAATGACGACAGCAACATCTCCCCCCGAAGCCACCGCCGGGGAGGACACCCGCCGCCGCTGGGTACCGGGCAGCGTTCAGCTCGGTGTTCGACAACTTGGCTGGTCCGTACTGACTCTGCTGGCGCTGTTCGTGTCGATGGCTGCCAACGGGCGGCTGCCTGGCCTGACCTCAGGCCTGCTCTCCAACCTGGTCGTCGAAGGTGAGGTCGGCTGCCAGGCACATCACCTGTTCAGCGTCGCTTGCCCGGACCTCGGACTGCCGGTCGGTGAGTACACCGCGAACGGGCTGACCACCAATTTCCTCAGCGCCTTGCCGGCCGAGTTGCCGTTCATCGACGTCCACCTGGCCATCGTGATCTCCTCGGCGCTGTTCTTCCTGGTTTCGTTCTGGGGCACGGTCGGCCTGACTCGCCGCTTCGGTGCGACGTATCTCGTCGGCTTGATTGCGGGCTGCCTGTACACGATTTCACCGACGATCATCGGGCTGAGCGGATTCGGCTCGACGCTCTGGGGCTTCGTCATGCTGCCGGCGTTCATCGAGCTCGATCTGCGGATCTATGACCGGTGGCAGACCAGCGCATGGCGGTTACGGGCACTGCTGCTGGTGGGCTGGGCCGTCGCGAAGGCCGCACTGCTGCTGACCGACGGGTACAGCTTCGTGGTGTGCGCCGTGATCGCCGGGCTCACGCTCCTGGTCTGGACGGTCGCGCGCCGCGCTTCGATCGCCGCGCTGACCAGCCTCGTCGGTTTTGCAGTCGCCAACGGGTTCGCGTACCTGACCTATCACCACTTGCTGTCCAAGGGCGCGGATCTGACCAAGACCGCTCAACCGCTGTTTCGGGCGATGGGCGTGGACCTGACCAGCCTGTACCGCCCGAGCGGTCTGTGGTGGCTCGGCAATCACAATCAGGCGCTGAAGCTGTCGACGCTGTGGGGCGACACATCGAACTCGCTGTGGAACTACATCGGCCTGGGTTGCGCGCTGCTGGCCGTCGTGGGCCTCGCGTTGTCGCGACGGAACCGGCTGATGCTGCCTTTCGTGCTGGGGCTGTTCATCACCGGGCTGCTCTCGCTCGGGCCCACCCTGAAGATCGATGATCACCGTGTCCCGCCGCTGCCCGGGCAGGCCGAGAACGTGTACAACATGCCGGTTTCGGCCGCTCAGGCGTCGCTGCCCACCGCCCCGCTGTTCGAGAAGGCACCGGGCGTGGACATCATGCGCGCCACCTACCGGTGGTACGGCGGAACGCGGCTGCTGATCATCGTGTTCGCCGCTGCGGCCGTCAGCGAGCTGGCCGCACGCTCACGCGGACGAGCCCGCGGTGACCTCGCCCGCCGGTCAGCCGTCGTGCTGGTAGGCGTCGTCGCGGTTCTGGAACTCGTGCCCAGCCCGGGGGCCCTGAGACACCTCTACCGCCTCAACGACGCCGCCCGGCGCCAGATCGACGGCGTGGCCGGTGAGCTGAGGACTGCCGTCGGTCCCGGCAAGAAAGTGGCGTTCGTATCGCTGATTCCCAATAGCTTCCCCAATGACTACCTCGCTCCGTATTTGGCGACTGAGTCGTCATTGCGCGCCACGAATCTGGCCGGGGACAAGAGCGTGCGTGCCACGCTCGGCAGCTGGGCACCACCGATAAAGCGTCTGATGCTGGGCGTCGACGTCCGCAACGCGACCGAGGCAGCGCTGTCCCAGGGCCTGGTGGATGCGGTCGTGGTGCCCCATTTCGACATCAGACTGACCACCGCCAGCTGGCCCTCGGCCTCGTTCTACACCGCTACGGGCACCCGGCTGTCCGCCTCGTTGGCCAAGGATCCGAAGCTCGCCGTCGTGAATTTTGCACATTTTTCAGTCGTGAAGCTGGTCGGCGGATGAGCCCACAGCGCCCATCTCGTCACAGCCTCGAACAAACCAGCGAAAGGCTGTGAGTTCGCCTTGAGCCGTGTAAAGCAGCCCTCATGGCAGGATAAGCAGCCAACGCAACGTCTAGAACATCCGGATTGGGGAGGGAGCGCCGAGAGTATGCATGGCCTGACGATCGTCGCTCGAGGCGATGTGGCCTCCGCGGCAGTGCTCGCCCGCACCTTTGCCGCCGCTCACCCCGACGCCCGTTTCACCATCGTGGTCACCGATGCCGAGCCCGGCGAATACATCTCAGGCAGCGATACGTTCGAGATCTTGGCTGCCGTCGAGCTGCCGATCAGCAACGACGAGTTTCGCAAATGGGCTTTGGTGTACGACGAGGTCGAACTCCGCCAGGTGCTCAAACCCTGGGCGGTTGAAATGCTGTTCGAGGCCGGCAACGAGGTCGTGGTGCTGCTGGACCCGAATATCGCGGTCTATGCCTCGCTCGACGAGGTCGAGAGTCTGGCGCGCAAGAACTCGGTCGTTCTGGTCCCGCACACCACTGAGCCGCCGGCCCGGGATGGGCTGCGTCCCACCGAGGGTGAGCTGCTCGCCGCGGGCATCTATGACCTCGGCTTCATGGCATTCGGCCCGGACTCGAACGCGATGCTCACCTGGTGGAAGGAAGGCTTGCGGCGCGACACCCATGTGGCACCGCACCCCGCCCTGACGTTCACCCAACGCTGGATCGATCTCGTCCCGGCCTATTTCGAGCACGCCATCCTGCGCGACCCCGGATACAACGTCGGCTACAAGAACCTCGACACCCGGGTGATCACCGACAGCAACGATCGGCTGCTGGTCAACGGCAGTGAACTACGGTTCTGCCATTTCACCGGCTACGACCCGTCGGTGCCTTGGCTGCTCAGCGGTGAGGCGTCCGACAACCCACGCGTCGTGCTCAGCGAGCACCCGCTCGTCCGCGATCTGTGCGACCAGTACGGCCGGGACCTCGTCGCGGCAGCCGAAGAGTTCCCGCAGGTGGAGTACCGCTTCGCCGATCTGGACGGTCTGGCGATCAGGCCCGTGCTGCGCGAGCTCTACCGGCATGCCCTCGCCGACTCCGACCGGCGCGACATCGACGGTCCGCCGTTGCCCTTCTCCGGCTCCGATCGAGAGATCAGTGCATGGTTCCGTGAGCCGGTTCGCCCGCAGGCTCACCTGAACCGTTTCCTTTATGGCGTATGGGAAATCCGCTACGACCTGCGCAACGCGTTCCCACATCCACTGGGTGCCGACGAGTCGGAATTCATCAACTGGGCCTGGCTCAACCGCGACAGCGACAGCCACCTCGTTGCCGAACTGCTGCCCGACGAGGTGGCCCCGGAACGGCCCCCGATCCTGGCCACCGACACCCCCGGCGTCAACCTCGCCGGCTACTTCCTCGCCGAGCTGGGCGTCGGCGAGATGGCTCGGCTGCTGGTGGATGGCATCAAGAGCATCGACATCCCGTACAACACTCTGACCACCCGCCAGACCGCCAGCCGGCAGAACGCGCAGTTCGAAGAGACCGGCAGCGTCGTCAGGTACCCGGTCACGATCGCCGCAGTCAACGCCGACGTGTTCATCACGTGGACGCGCGAAGTCGGACCTGAACTGCTCGAGGGACGTTATCTGGCGGCGATGTGGGCCTGGGAGGTCGAGCAGTACCCGGACTACTCGGCCGCCATGTCCATGGTCGACGAGATCTGGACGCTGTCCCGCTTCGGCCGGGCGGCGATCGCCAAGACCACCGACAAGCCGGTGCACGTGATCCCGCTGCCGATCCGTGAACCGGCGCCACACAGCCCGTTGGACCGTGCCGCGATCGGCATCCCGGACGGGCCGTACATGCTGTTCGCCTTCGACTACTTCAGCACCGTGGAGCGCAAGAACCCGTTCGCGGTCATCAATGCGTTCAGCCAGGCCTTCGACGAAGGCACCGGACCGTCGCTGGTGATCAAGTCGATCAACGGCGATCGGCGACGCGCGGACCGCGAACGGCTTCGGCGAGCGTGCAGTCAGCGCCGTGACATCTTCCTGCTCGAGGACTACCTGGACGCCTCGGTGGTCAGCAGCCTGATGGGTGAGGCCACCGCGTACGTCTCGCTGCACCGAGCCGAGGGCTTCGGACTGACCATGGCCGAGGCGATGGCCCGCGGCGTGCCCGTGGTTGCGACGGGGTATTCCGGCAATCTCGAATTCATGACCTCGGACAACAGCATGTTGGTGCCCTTCACCCGGGTTCCGGTGCCATCCGGTTGCGACCCGTACCCGACGTCGAGTCCGTGGGCCGAGGCCGATGTGGACGTAGCCGCGGCCTACCTGCGCTGGGTGTACGACAACCCGACGGCGGCGGCCGAGCTCGGCCGGATTGGCCGGTCGAGCATCTTGCGCACCTGCAGCATGGACAACACCACCCGGTTCCTGCGGGAACGGATCGAGAACATGCTGCAGATCTCCGAGCAAACCCGAAGGGAGAAGGCCGTGTGGAAGCCAGCCCAGCAGGCCCAGGACCCAACCGCCTCCAGCTCCGCGATCGACCGGGCGCGGGCAATGATTCATCGCGCGCCGGACGTGACCGGTCCGAGCCGGGTACCGGTGCTGGCCAGCTACTTCCGCCGACTGGTCTACCGCACGTTGGCCCACCACGACGAGCAATCAAAAGACCAGCTTGATGCATTGATCGATGCGCTTGCACACCTCGAAGAGGGCCAGCTGGCGTTGCAGGCCAGCGTGTCAGGGTTGGCTGCCGATCTGAACAGTCAGGCCGAACGCGTCGAAGAGATCAGTGTCGGCAGTCATTCGGCCCGCCGCGAGCTGGTGGAATACCAGCGCCTTTCCGGTGCGATTCAGAACACCGTGGCCGAGATCGAGCAGCGCGTCAACAAGCTGAACAGCGACACCGCCACCACCGCCTGACAGTCGCCACCACCAGTCGCCAGTCGCCAGTCGCCAGTCGCCAGCTCGGACTACTCGATGCTGAGCAACGGCGTCCCGACAAACGCAGTTTCGACGGCAGCCGCGAACGCTGAGCCGATCGGCTCCCAGTCATAGCCCAGCTCGGCCAATGCACGGGCCCGCTCTGCACGGTTCTGCGCGCCAGCAGGATCATCGAGGACGCAGCGGATCCCGTTGGCGAATCCGTCAAGATCCCGGACGAGCAACTCGACGTCATCGCGCAGCGCGGTGCCCCGGGTACCCAGCGGAGTGCTCACCACCGGCACCCCGGCGGCGAAGTACTCGATGAGCTTCAAGTTCGTGCCGCCGCCCGAGCGAATCGGATTGAGCGCCACGTCCGCTGAGGCAAGCAGCCGATCGAGTTCGGGCTCGCCCACCAAGCCGGTCACGATCACGTTGGGCGGCAGCACCCAGTTGTCGAAGTACAGCCCCTGCCTTCCGACCAGCGCGAAGCAGACGTCGGGCAGCCGGGGTGCCAGCCTCACGATGAATTCGGCCGCCTCCAGGTTCGGTGGGTGATAGCTGCCGACGAAGATCGCCAGCCGCTCGACCGTCACCTCGGGACTGCCGGCATAAAACTGGGCCAACCACCGTCGGCTGTTCGTTGCACGCTGCGAGCCTGTGATGAAGATCGAGTCGAGTGCGTCCGTGCCGTTGGGAACGAGAATCCAGTCGGCCAGGGTGGGGCTCAGCGCTGCCAGCTGGTCGCGGTCCTGCGTCGAACACACGCCCACCAGCTCAGCGCCGGCTACTGCCGTGGCCTCCACCGTCCGAACCACCTGCAACAACGCGTCTGCTCCGTCGAGCCCACTGAACAGCGCGGACTTCATCACGACCTCGGCGTTCTGCGAGTCGTAGGCATACGGCAGCGACGGCGCGACGCGCGAGAGCAGCGGGAGCAGATAAGGCTGTTCCAGAACGGCTCCGACAGCGCCGCGGGTCGCTTCCCGCAGCACTCGCACGAACTCGGCGGAGTGATGTGCGAACAGCGACGCCGCGATATCGCCGACCGGGACCGGCGCCTGGGCAGCGAGCCGCGCCTCCAGTTCGCGGTAGTCCTGGCCGGTGGCTGCAATCGACTGGCGCACGCCGGGGTAGGGGTAGCTCACCTGGGTGCTGTCCAGGCCATGGTCAGCGGTCACCAGCTCCACCTCGAAGCGCTGCGCAAGGCCCCGGATCAGACGGTTCAAGCGAATCTGACCGCCGTGCTGGGCCGGATGTGCCGGGTAGGTAGACAGCACCACGATCTTCTTTCGATCGCCGCCCCGCCCAACTCCGTCGGGACCGGACGACGGTTCCAGCAGAGCACCGACCACGCTGTCCCAGCTGACCTGCTGCGCCGCCCGCCGTCCGGCGGCGCCCATCATTCGAGCCTGCGGCTTGGAGCGCGTCAGCTCCTGCAGCGCCTGCCCGAGCGCGCGGGGATCGGGCGGAACCACCCGTCCGTTGACCATGTCGGTCACCAGCTCGGTGACGCCGCCGCTGTCATCACAGGTGACGACGGCCTTGCCCGCCAACTGAGCTTCCAGGGTGACCAGTCCGAAGTCTTCGTCCACCGGGATGAACGGGACCGCCAGCGCATTGGCATATTCGTCGATCAGCGCCTCGTCGCTGATCCGTCCGAGGAAGACGATTCGCTCGTCCTCCGGACGCAATCCGCGCAGCCTGGCCTCCTCCGGCCCGGTACCCGCGATCCGTAGTTGCACCGGACCCTCGACGTAACGCATCGCCTCGATGAGCATGTCGATGCGCTTGGGCTGGTCGAGGCGACTGGCGGTGAAGAAGTTGTCGTAGCGGCCGGTGTGCAGCTCGGTCATGTTCGTCGGTGGCAGCAGCACCTCGACGTGCGCGCGTGATGGGAAGTAACCCTTGCGCTGTGCCACGGTGCGCGAGATGGCTGCGTAACCAGCGATGTTCGACGGATCGAGCGCGTCGCGATCCAGCCAGTGCACCAGCCGTCGGATCAGCGCGCCAGGAAAGATCAGCGCCGGATCATCGTCGCCCAGAGATTCCAGGGTGTCCCGGGCGGTCCCCAGCACGTCCTGCCAGCCCTGCGAGGTACCCGGCGGCGTCTGCAGGACCCGCAGCAGCCGACGGACCGGCGGCGAAGGGTCCAGCACCTGGGTCGGCTGCCCGAAGCCGTGGTAGGAGTCGTACAGGCCGCGCAGGGTGTGCAGCATGTACACCTGGTGTCGCGGATGACGAACCATCCAGCTTGGATATTTGGTCGAGACGATCAGGTCGAACGCCGACAGGTCGAGCCGCGCGAATGCCTGATAGCTGTCGACGAGTTGCCAGAAAGACCTTTCCGGGGAAGGGATTTTGACCAGTTCACAGTCATGGCCGTGCTCGGCGAAAGCTGCCACCAGACCGTCGCAGAGCCGCTCGGCTCCGCCGACCGCAAACGGGACCGCCTCCGGCGCGACTACAGCGAGCTTCACGACGCGAGCACCCGATCCATTGCATCGCGAAAGCCGACCATGCCCCGGTCCCAGGTGAACTGTGCCGCGGTTTCGCGGGCCGCCTTGCCCATCCGGGCCGCCAGTGCACGGTCCTCTGCCAGCAGCCGAACGGCCGCACCGATCGCCTTCGCAGTCGGTTCCACGACGAATCCGTTGACGCCGTCCTGAATGAAGTTCACCAGGTTGCCGCCATCGGAGCACACCACGAGCGGTTTGCCGTACGCCATTGCCTCGACCGCGGTCAGGCCGTAGTCCTCCAGGTACGCAGGCGCCACCACGCACAGCGCGCCGCGGTACAGCTCGTCCAACTCATCGGCGGTGACGAAACCCGAGAAGCGAACCGGCCCGACCTCGAGCGGGAGGTCCGGTGGTGGCACCCACTCCACATCCCGACACCAGCTGGCCCGGTCCGCGTCGCCGAGCATGTCGGCCTGGCCGTCCGGATGAGCCTGGGCGGAGTGGATGAGGTGACCGAGCCGTCCACCCTTGCCGACCGCGACGCCACGAGCCCCGCCGGATTGCTGCATGCCACGGACGAACAGTTCAGTTCGCTTGGGGAATTCGTGCCGGCTGACGCAGAGCGCGTAGTCGAACGAGTCGCTGCTGCGGGGTTCGGGAAACTCGCCTTGAAAGCCCAGCCCAGCGTGGAAAACCCCTACGTTGTCGGACAGTCCGTTGAACACCTGGATGCGCCGAGCCACTTCCTGCGAGGTAGCCAGGATCTGCGGGATGCTCGGCAGGAACTCGGCATCCATGCGGCGCACGAGCTGTTCGGCGTGCCGGTGTGCAACGAGATCAGGGATCATGCCGGCTTCGATCATGGCCTCGCTCAGGTCGTAAAAGCAGCGCACATGATGGGAGAACAACGCCAGGTGCCGCGGATGCTGGACGGCGTAGCTGGGCGGCTGCGTCGAGATGACCAGATCCGCGCGATGCAGATCGAGGCGTCGAAAGGCGTCAACCAGTTGCGCGTATCGAAGAAACTCCGGGGCTGCCTCGCGTACCTGCTCGACATCCAAGCCGAACGGCCGAGCCTCGAGCTCGAACACCTTCGGACCGATGAAGCGGACGTCGTGCCCATCCTCGACCAGCCGGCTTGCCAGTTCGTTGGTGAGCAATTCGAAACCGCCGGTGATGCCCCAGTCCGGTTTGGCGATCGCGATACGGAGGCTCAACGGCCGCCCTGCCCGTGATCTCCGGCCGCGGTGGCCAGCACGGCGAAGTCCTGCGGCCCGCGCAACGCCCACATGAGCTCGTCGTCCAGCCCCGGCCGGCCCGGTCCGGTCATGCCGAGGTAGCCCTCGCGGGGGTGCAGGAATCGCGTTTCGACACCGACGTATCCCAGATCGGACAACAGGAAAGTCAGATAGTCCGGGACGACCGGACGCAGGTGCGTCGGATCCAAGTAGAACGCCGCGGCGCCCACGTTGACGTTGGTGGGGTTCGGGGTCTCGACGATCAGCATTCCGCCCGGCTTCAAACACCGCAACGCCGCTGACGCCAGCTCGAACTGCATCTTGACCGGCAGGTGTTCCACGACGTGGAAGCAGGTCACCGCGAGTACCGATGCGGCGGGTAGTGCATGCAGGTAGCTGATCGCATCGCCGTGCTCGACGTGTAGTCCGCGGGCGGCAGTCTGCGCGACCGCATCGGAATTCGTGTCGACGCCGACCGCATCGAAACCGGATTCGACCAGCAGATCCAGCCACTCACCACGGCCCGAACCGACATCGATCACGGCACCGCCCAACGAGCGGATCGCATCCAGATCGGTCAGGTAGGGCTCCAACCGGTCGCGGATCTCGGTCAGGGATCCGCGGTGTTCGTCCTCGAACCGCTCGTAGAACGCGTCCGATTCCGTCATCGACGCGGTGCTGGCCTTCGTGGCGGTGCGACGCTTCGGCGCTGCTGCCGCGGCGCTCACCGCGGTCTCGCTTCGGCTCGCGGACTCGCCGTGCAGGGTTTCGAGGTCGGCCCTGACCGCTGTCATCCCGGCGCGGATGCCCTGCTGGTTGCGATGAAGTCTGGTGGCCTCCTTGTCGAGGGTGGCGAATCGTCTGACCAGCTCGTCCTGCCTGGTGTTGACCGCGCCGACCTCACGGGAGACCACAGCTTCCAGGTCGGCTCGCAGCTGCGCCAACTGCGGCTCGACTCGTAACGTGGCGGCCAGCCGGTCCATCTGGTCGCCGAGTTCTTCCACCGACAGGCTGAGGTGCGTCATGGTGGCGTTCATCCGGTTCGCATCGCTGAGCGCGCGACTGCGCAGCACTGCGAGCTGCTGGTTGAGATCGGTCACCGCCGCGATCATCGCGAGGTTGTAGTCCCGTTGCCGGTGCAGGAACAGGCGAGCGAAGCGGTAGACCACCCGCTTGAGGAACCGCATCCGGGTGTCCGCGGCGGCCATCTCGTCGACGCGGGCAACTACCTTGGCGGCGTCGATGTGACCGCTGACGCTCCGGTCGTCGCCTGAAGAGGCAAGCGGGCCGGCATGCGGGTCCATCCCGAGAGCCGCCGCGCCCAGCCGGTCCAGTTCTGCCATGAGGTCAGACATCACCACGTCCAAAATATTCTCCGGAGATCACAGACAGCCACGAATCCTATCGGCAGTGCGGACCAATACCGCCCATCCGAGGGCCGATGCCGAGCCGTTCCCCGGTTCGGCTGCGTTATGCTGGCGGAATCATGCGCGCGCTGCTCCTCCTTTGCCGCCGTGACGAGGAACTGGGACGCTGAGCCAGCACCGTCTGGCTGGCAGGTCCAGCCGGCTCCCTCGTCGCGGGTCGTAGCTCTGCGCCGGCACGTTCGGAATGTCAATCATTCGAACCAACCGCGAGCAAGCTTGCTCAAGCCTTCCAAGGAGCCACCGCCATGCCTGACCCCGACGTATCCCCGGCGCGATCCCGTTCGGCCCAACAGCCGTGCGGCATGCCCACCCACCGCTACAAGCCCTTTCCCGCCATAGATCTGCCGGACCGGCAGTGGCCGAGCCGCAGCATCACGCGTGCGCCGCGCTGGCTGTCCACCGACCTGCGGGACGGCAACCAGGCCCTGATCGATCCGATGAACAACGCCCGCAAGCGCGCCATGTTCGATCTGCTGGTCCGGATCGGCTACAAGGAGATCGAGGTCGGTTTTCCGGCCGCGAGCCAGACCGATTTCGACTTCGTCCGGGAGTTGATCGAGTCCGGCCGGGTGCCCGACGACGTCACCATCTCGGTGCTGACCCAGGCGCGTGAGGAACTCATCGAGCGCACCGTGCAGTCCCTGGTCGGCGCGAACAAGGCAACTGTGCATATGTACAACGCGGCCGCGCCGGTGTTCCGCAAGGTCGTGTTCGGATTCGGCGGGGACGGACGCGAGGAGTGCCGCGCGATCGCTGTCGACGGCACCCATGCAGTGGTGAAGAACGCCGAGTACTACCTGTCCGGCACCGAGTTCGGCTTCGAGTACTCCCCTGAGATCTTCATGGACACCGAGCTGGATTTCTCCCTGGAGATCTGCGAAGCAGTGATGGACGTCTGGCAACCCAGCGCCGATCGCGAGATCGTGATCAACCTGCCTTGCACCGTGGAACGGTCCACGCCCAACGTCTATGCAGACCAGATCGAGTGGATGTCACGCAAGCTGTCCCGGCGCGACTTCGTCGCACTGTCGGTGCACACCCACAACGACCGGGGAACCGCGGTGGCCGACGCTGAACTGGCCGTGCTGGCCGGCGCGGACCGCATCGAGGGATGCCTCTTCGGTAACGGCGAACGGTCCGGCAACGTCGATCTCGTGACGCTCGGCCTGAACCTGTACAGCCAAGGGATCAATCCCGAGATCGACTTCTCCGATATCGACGAGATCCGGCGGACGGCCGAGTACTGCAATCGGATCGGCGTCCACGAGCGGCATCCCTACGCCGGCGACCTCGTCTACACCTCGTTCTCCGGATCACACCAGGACGCGATCAAGAAGGGCTTCGAAGCGTTGGAGCGTTCCGCGAAGGAGGCAGGCAAGCCGGTCAGCGCGATGCCGTGGAACATCCCGTACCTGCCGGTGGATCCCAAGGACGTCGGGCGCTCCTACGAGGCAGTGATCCGGGTGAACTCGCAGTCCGGCAAGGGTGGCGTCGCCTACATCATGAAGACCGAGCATTCCCTCGATCTGCCCCGCCGCCTGCAGATCGAATTCAGCCAGGTCATCCAGCAGCACACCGATGGCGAGGGCGGTGAAGTCAGCGCCGCCCAGATGTGGTCGATCTTCTCCGAGGAGTACGTGTTCTCCGACCCGGCCACCGACGCGTTCACGCTCCGGTCGTTCGCGACGTCCTCGGCCGACGGCGTCGAACGGGTCACGGCGAAGGTCACGGCCTTCGGCAAGGACTGGGACGTCGCCGGAGTCGGCAACGGCCCGATCGCCGCGTTCTGCGCGGGGCTGTCCGAAACCGACATGGGCCTGGGCGGGCTCAACGTACGGGTGCTGGACTACGCCGAGCACGCGCTCACCGCCGGCCGCGACGCGGAGGCCGCCGCCTATCTCGAGATCGAGGTGGGCGATCAGGTGCTGTGGGGCGTGGGTGTCAGCGAGTCGATCGTGGGTGCCTCGTTGCGTGCGGTGATCAGCGGACTCAACCGGGTGGCACGCACCCGCTGAACCTCGGCCGCCCCCTCCCCCTCGATTGTGCAACTTTCTCCGGGCTCAGGCCGGAGAAAGTTGCACGATCGGGGGACGGGGCTTACGGCGCACCGCGATGATCACCAAGGCGACGGCCGCGATGAGTAGCAGGACGGTCAGCAGCAGGAGTACGTAGAAGCCGAGGCCCAGCACCGAGGGCACCGTGCCGACCTGCAGAACGCCGATCGGCGCGGACGGGTTGCCGGCGGCTGCCTTGCCCTGTGGCGCCAGGGTCTTTAAATCAGCCGTCCGGGCGTCGGCCAGCGCCACCAACGGCGCGACATCGTCGAAAACGCTGGTGGACTTCGAGACAGCCGAATCGGCCTTCACCGCAGCGTTCGGGTCGATCACCCCGTAGCCGTACTGGGCGTCGCGTCCGGACGGGCCGCGGTCGATGGCTGAATGGATGATGCGGGACACGATCTGGGAGTTCTTCTCGCTCGGGAACTTCGACCACACCATGGCAATGGCGGCCGAGGTCATCGCGGTCGCCTGCGACGTGCCACCACCGATGTATGCCTGATTGGCGACCCGGGACAGCGTCGGGATGTCATCGCCAGGCGCCGAGACGGTGAGGTAGGGATGCCGGGAGGAGAACGACGACACGTTCATCTTCGGGTCGACGGCGCCGACTGACACCACACCCAGGCACACTCCGGGCTGTTCGACCGGGCTGCCGTTCTGGCCGGAGTTCCCGGACGCCGCGACGACGATGGATCCCTTCCGCAGGGCGTAGATCACCGCGTCCTGCAGCATGGACGGGCACGGCGAGTCGTCCTCGCCTTGGTACCTGGTGCCGCCGAGGCTCATGCTTATCACCTTGGCGCCGTGATCGGCCGCGTACCTGATCGCGTCGGTGATCGCGTTCGGATCAGGCTTGCCCCGCACGCTCACGCCCGTCAGTGGGACCGCGATCGGCAGGATCTTCACGCCAGGCGCAATCCCTTCGATGCCTCCATAGCCCTTGCTGGCGGCGATGATCGACGCCATCGCGGTGCCATGCGAGAACGCCTCGCCGTCGAAGTCCGTCCGCCCATCGGTGCCGTTTCCGGTGTAGTCCGAGCCCGCGACGACCTTGCCCTGCAGCTCGGGAATGCTGCCCTCAACGCCGCTGTCGATCACCGCGACGGTGATGCCACGACCGTCTGCGCCGCTGCTCCACAGGGTGGGTACCTTCCACGCGTCGAACCACCATTCCGGAGCCTCGGACGGTCCCGGCGCTGCAGCTGCGACACCGGGGCTCAGCGCCACCGACAGGGCCACCAAGCAGGCAATCAGCAGTGCAAGCACTTTGCAGCTACGCATTGGGCGTCACCCATCGAACCGTCTGCGGTGCGTCCACGGAGGTGACGGCCTGCAGCTCCAACGTCGCCGTCTGCTTCTTTCCGACCTCCTGGTTGTTGAAGTCCCACACCTTCCAGCTCGCGTTCACCTCGACCGATGCCGTGAAGTCGATGGCGCCTTTCCCCTTATCGGACAAGGTGATTTTGGGGTTGCTGTCTGCTACCGATTTGGTGAGTGTGCCGTGCAAAGATCCCGGCACCGGCCGGCCGCCCGCAGCCATCGGGCAGAGCGGATCCGTTGAAGTAGCTGCCAGGCACTTCGCGAGTGCGCTGTCCACAGCGCCGGTGATCTGCTTACGCGCCGCACCGGAAAGGTCTGCCGTTATGGACACCGGCGCCGAGCTGTCGGCCAGCCGGACCGCCGGTGAGTTCTGCACGGTGACGGCGGCTGAGTCGGTGGCAACCGGTAGGGCACCGGGGAAAATCTCCACCGACCTGTCGGGCAACGGCCGGCCCGCGAACGTGACGCGGTCCGTCCCCGCTCCGGTCGACAGCGATACGACGGAGGCCGCTCGGGAGAGCCGCCATGACGAGCCGGCCTTGACCATCGCGACCTGGTCTGAGACGGGCACCTCGTGGGCGGCGAACTTCAACACGTAGGACACGAACACGGTCGCACCGGCGCTGCCCTGATCGGTTCGGATGACCTTGACTTTCTCCAGCTTCGCCACGCGCAGCTGTTCGCGCAGAACGGTGCTGGTCAAGAACGGACCGTCATGCGGGGCCAAATCGGCCAGCGCCATGGCTGCGGGCGCGTCACCGGCGGACAGCGCGCTGAAGTAACGCTTGGCCACCGCGGCAGCGCTGTTACTGGCCGAGAACCGGTTGATCGCGAGCGAGCCGAACGCGATCGCCAGCAGCCCGGCAAGACCGGCGGCGAGCAACAACGGAAGCCTCCGCATCCGAGGACTGACCGGTGGTGGCGCGGCAGGGATGTAGGGCGGCAGCTGAATCGGGCGTAGCTGAGCCGGTGGGAACTGGGGCGGGGGCGGATACCACCGCGGCGGAATCGCCGAACCGGATGAGCCAGGCGGGACGTACGGCTCGTTCATCGCCTACTCGACCGTTCGGCGACCGGAGAAGGCTCGCCCCAGCGTGACCTCATCGGCGTACTCCAGGTCACCGCCGACGGGCAGCCCACTTGCCAACCTGCTCACCGTCACCCCCATGGGCTTGATCAGCCGCGCCAGGTACGTCGCGGTAGCTTCGCCCTCCAGATTGGGGTCGGTGGCCAGGATCAGTTCGGTCACCGCGCCGTCGGAGAGACGCTGCAGAAGTTCTCTTACCCTCAGATCGTCCGGTCCGACGCCATCTATAGGGCTGATCGCACCACCGAGTACGTGGTAGCGGCCACGGAATTCGCGGGTGCGTTCGACCGCGACGACGTCCTTGGGCTCCTCTACTACGCAGATGACGGCCGGGTCGCGGCGCGGATCGCGGCAGATTCGGCATTCGTCGGCCTCAGCGACATTCCCGCAGATCCGGCAGAACCGAACCTCGGCCTTGACCCGGGTGAGGATCGAGGACAGCCGCTCGACGTCCGTGCTGTCCAGACTCAGGATGTGAAATGCGATGCGTTGCGCGCTTTTGGGCCCGATACCGGGCAACCGGCCGAGCTCGTCGATCAGATCCTGAACGGCGCCTTCGTACATCAGCGGCTCATGTTCGCGTACAAACGCATCGCCGTCGGCTTCGCAGCTTTGACGGGTCTGACGAATCTGACGGGCCTGACGGGCCTGACGGGTCTGACGGGCCTGACGGGTCTGATGGGCGTCATAGGCCGGGGATGCCCAGTCCACTCAGGCCGCCGGTGAGCGGGCCGAGCTTCTCGTTGGCCACCGCGCCGGCGTTGCGGGTTGCGTCGCGGACGGCGGCCACCACCAGATCCTGCAGAGTTTCCAGGTCGTCGAGGTCCACGGCCTTCGGGTCGATGATCACCGCACGGAGCTCGCCGCCGCCGGTCACAGTCGCCTGGACCAGGCCGCCACCGGCTGAACCTGTCACCTCGAGCTCGGCCAGCTCCGCCTGTGCGGTGACGAGTTGCTGCTGCATTTTCTGAGCCTGCTGCATCAGCTGCTGCATGTTCGGCTGGGCACCTGGCTTCACGTCCGGGTCTCCTCGTTCGGGGGTGTATGGCATCGGTCAAGGCGTAACACGCACGTATGCGCGCCTTTGCTTGCGCCCCGCGCAAGCGCCTTGCGTCAGGGTAACGCGCACCTCTGGCAGTCTGTGGGGATGCGCTCCCGCCACGCCCTGATCGTTGCCGTGACGCTGGCTGCTGCCCTCGGCGGCGTTGCTGGCTGCACGGCAGCCCCGAAGCCACAAGCCGCCGGATCGAGCATGGCGTCGGCGTCGGCCGGGCCCTCGTCAAGCAGCGCGGTGGCCACCACTGCGGCCTCATCGACCCGGCCGCGCAGCACCGCAGCCTTATCGACCAAGCCGCGCTCTACTCCCCCGCCGCCGGCCTCGTCGGCGCCGGTGACCCAAGCTGCGCCCGCACCGGCGCTGTCCGGGACGGTGATCGCACTCAACCCCGGACACAACGGCGGCAACGCGGCCAACCCGGCCGCGATCAACCGGCAGGTGCCGGCCGGCTTCGGGCAGTACAAGGCCTGCGACACCACCGGCACCAACACCAACGCCGGCTACCCCGAGCACGCCTTCAACTGGGATGTCTCATTGCGGGTCAGGGCGCTGCTGCAGGCCAGGGGCATCAAGGTGATCATGACCCGCTCGAACGACTCCGGCGTCGGACCGTGCGTGGACGAACGGGCCCGGATCGGCAACCAGCGCGGCGTGGCTGCGGTGGTATCCATCCACGCCGACGGTGCACCGACGTCCGGACATGGCTTTCACGTCTGCGAGGACTCCCGTCAGCCGGCCGGTCCGGTGGTGGCTGCGGCGTCACATCGGCTGACCGTCGCGATGCATGATGCGCTGTTGCGGTCGTCCGGAATGACGGTCTCGAGCTACCTGGGGTCCAACGGTTACTACCCGCGTGACGATCTGACCGGGCTCAACTCGGCGACGGTTCCGGCCACGTTCCTGGAGATCGGGAACATGCGTAACGGCGGGGACGCGGCCGAACAGTCCTCGCCCGACGGCCGGCAGCGCATTGCGCAGGCGGTTGCCAACGGCATCATCGCCTGGCTCGCCACCCGCTGATCGCCATCCGCTACCCGCTACCCGCTGATCGGCTACCCGCTGATCGCCTCACGCCCGATCAGCGATCTACGCAGGCCGGCGCAGGCGCGTTCGACCATCGCGAGTACGGCGTCGAATCCATCGGCATCGTCGTAGTACGGATCAGGCACGTCGAACTCGCGCGCGGCCATCGCTTGGGCGTCATAGTTGCGCAGCAGGACGATCGAGGCCCGGGCATCGTCAGGGTCATCGGCCATCGCCGCCAGCTGGGTCAGCCTGCTGAGGTGGCCTGAGTCCAACACGACGACCAGGTCACGCTCGTCGAAGTCGGCCACCGTGAACTGCTTGGCGACGTGCAGCGGAGGCCAATAGCCAGCTTTTACAAGGGCATTTCGGGCCCGGTTGTCCATGTCGTCACCGGCGTGCCAGTCCCCGGTGCCGGCACTGTCAACGATGAACTGCTCGGCCAGACCGGCTTCGGACAACATGGCGACCAGGACGACTTCGGCAGTCGGAGACCGGCAGATGTTGCCGGAGCATACGAAGCAGACGCGGAAGGGCTGATCGACCATGCCGGCTCAACCGTCCAGCGGGCGGGCACCGAGGCTGTTCTGCAGCAGCTCGATGGCGGCGGCCTCGTGGTCGCCACCGCCGGATCCCTCGACCTCGTCGGAGTCCTCGTCCACGCCGTCGTTGTCAGCCGCCCCCGACCCAGACCGCGCGCGGCCGGACTCGGTCGGTTTGACCGGACGGGGCGACGCGGCTGCCCGGTTCGGGTTTGCCGGACGGCGCGAGGTGCGTGGTTCATCCGGCTCGGGGGGCGGGGCGTCGGGCAGTCGGGGTGCGGCCGATCCAGCTCCGCCGTCGGCCGTGACGATGATTTCCCAACCGCCGCCGACCACCGCGGCCAACGAATCGCGCAGCACCGACAGGTTGCTTTCGTCAGAAATCATCTTCGCGATCGGTGCGGAACTCACCGTCAGCGCGATCGTGGTGCCGTTCACCTCGCCGATCGCGGCATGGTCGAGCAGCGCGTGGGTGCGGCGGCTGCGTTGCTTGACCTGCTCCAGGACGTCCGGCCAGATGCGACGCACGCTCGCCGAATCAGAGCCACCGGCCGCCGCTGTGAGCGGTGGTGGGTCGGCAGGCGAGGGGGCGGCGTCGGCTGGTGCGGATGCCTCGGCTGGTGCGGACGCCTCGGCTGGTGCGGACGCCTCGGCGGCTGGTGGTTTCGGGGCTTGCTGGGGCGCCGGCGACGGGTCGCGCGGTGCCTGCGCTGTTTCCGGTGGGGTTGATTGGGCGGCCTGCGACGTTGCCGCCTGCGAGGCTGGTGCCTTGGAAGGCTCCGGTTCGGTCCGCGATGGCGCGTTGGCCGGTGCGCTCGCAGGTCCTGGCTCGACGATCGGTTGGCGGCCGGTTGGCCGGGGCTCCTCGCGGGCCGGCCGGGACGGCCCGTTCGGCTGCTCTTGGACAACAGGCACCATGCCTTGGCGGCGTTCCAGCCGCTCGATGCGCTGCAGTATCGCGGCGGAATCCGAGGCCGCGTCGGGCAGCAGCATCCGCGCACAGAGCAGTTCGAGCATCAGGCGCGGCGACGTGGTGCCCCGCATGTCGGTCAGCGTGGTGTGCGTGATGTCGGCGAACCGGACCAGGCTGGCGGTACCGATCCGGCGTGACTGATCTGCCATCCGGTCCGCCTGATCGCCCGGATAGTCGATCAGGCCCTTGGTCACAGCATCGGGTACCGCGTCGATGACCATCAGGTCGCGCAACCTGTCCAGCAGGTCAGCGGCGAATCGCCGCGGATCGTGGCCAGCCTCGATGACCCGGTCGATGGTCGCGTACACCGCGGCCGAATCGCCGACCGCAAGCGCATCGGTGAGGTCGTCCAGCAAGGCCGAATCGGTGACCCCGAGCAGGCCTACCGCCATTGCGTAGGTGACTCCGGCCGGCCCGGCGCCCGCGAGGAGCTGATCGAGAATGCTCAATGAATCACGGGCCGATCCGCCACCGGACCGCACAACGAGCGGGTACACGGTGGGCTCGACGGTCGCGCCCTCGGCCGCGCAGATCCGTTCCAGATGGGCCCGCAGGATGGACGGCGGGATGAGCCGGAACGGATAGTGATGGGTTCGCGACCGGATCGTCTGCAGCACCTTGTCCGGTTCAGTGGTGGCGAAGATGAATATCAGGAAATCCGGCGGTTCCTCGACGAGCTTGAGCAGGGCATTGAAGCCCTGCGTGGTGACCATGTGGGCCTCGTCGATGATGTAGACCTTGTAGCGGTCCCTGGCCGGGGCGTAGTAGGCCCGCTCGCGCAGGTCTCGTGCATCGTCGACCCCGCCGTGGCTGGCCGCGTCGATCTCGATCACGTCGATGCTGCCGGATCCGTTGGGCGCCAGGTCCTTGCACGAGTCGCAGACGCCGCACGGAGTCGGGGTCGGCCCCTGGATGCAGTTCAGGCTGCGGGCCAGAATCCGGGCGCTGGACGTTTTGCCGCACCCGCGCGGGCCGGAGAACAGGTAGGCATGGTTGATCCGGCCCGATTCGAGGGCCTGCATCAGCGGAGTCGTGACATGGTCCTGCCCGATCACCTCGGCGAACGTTGCCGACCGGTATTTGCGATAGAGAGCCAATGCCACGACGGCAACCTTAACGCGTTGCTCTGACGGCCCCGGGCCGCTCCGTTGCCCGCCCGTCCCTCATTCCCATGATCATGATGCCGTGCACCCCACTGGAGTGAGGCAAAACAGCTCATGATCATGGAAGGGCTGCGGGAAAGGGTTGTGGGGTGGGGTGGGGTGGCGTGGCCGTGCCCCGCGGCCGCTCCGTTGCCCGGCCGTCCCTCATTCCCATGATCATGATGCCGTGCACCCCACTGGCGTGAGGCAAAACAGCTCATGATCATGGAAGGGTTGCGGGGAAGGGCTGCAGGAAAGGGCTGCAGGAAAGGGCTGCAGGGGGGCCGTGCGCTGGAACGTCGGCAGAGCGGTCAGGCGCGGCGGGCGAGGTGCTCGAGCTCTTTGCGCGGAATGCCGACCTGGGCGGCGATGTCGGCATCACTCACCGCGCCGCAATCGAGTCCCCGCAGCAGGTAGCCGGCTAGCGCCTGGGCGGTCGCCGGCTCGTCGAGGATCCCGGACTCCGACCGGTCCTGGTACGCGCGGAGCCGAGCCGCTGCCGCCGCCAACCCGTCGGTGAAGAACAGGAAGGTGGCCGCGAACCTGGTCGGCAACTGCGCCGGATGCAGATCCCAGCCCTGGTAGAAGCCCCGCTCCAACGAGCGGCGCACCAGCCGAGCATGTAGGTCCCAACCCGCCCGTACCGCGTCGGTCGAGCCCACCGGCAGGACGTTCGTGGACCCGTCCGAGACAGGCACCCCGGTCCCGGCCGCCGCAACCTGCATGACGGCCTTGGCGAAGTCCGCGGCCGGGTGCTCCATGCTCTGATACGCCGCGGCGATGCCGACCGACGCGCTGTAGTCATACGTGCCGTAGTGCAGCCCGGCGCAGCGTCCGGCCGCAGTGTGGATCATCGGGCCGATCAGTGACGACCCACCCGGTCCGAGCACCGCCTGCGGCGTCTCGATCTGGATCTCGAACCGCAGCCGGCCGGCCGGCAACTCATAACGGGCTTCGAGCGCGTCGCAAACCTCGACCATGGCCGCCACCTGAACCACCGATGTGACCTTAGGCAGGGTGATCCGGAACCCGGTCGGCAGCCAGGACTCGACCGGCCCGGATGCCGCCAATCCATCCAGGAACAGGTCAAGAGTGCGTAACCCCCGACGACGCACAGGCCCCTCGAACGATTTGATCCGAAGCCCGACGAAGGCAGGCGCGGTGCGCTCGCCCATCGCGGCCGCCAGCTCGCGGGCCGCCCCCCAGGCGTGCTCGTCCTCCTGGCCGTCCGGACGAATGCCGTAGCCGTCCTCGAAGTCGATGCGCAGATCTTCGATGGGCTCGGCACCAAGCTTGTCGTGCAGCCGCTGCTGAACGGAATCGAATCCGTTCAGCGGGCCGAACTCCTCCAGTGCCGCTCGAGCGGCCGCTCCCCATTCGGCCACCACGCCGGCGTGGAATCGGTCCGCCGGCAGATACACGGTGTGCACCGGTTGCCGTCCCTCAGCTGTGCCCGGAAACATCGCCGCCCTAGTCGCGTCGTCGTCGGACAGCAGCTGGTCCAGCCGGACATGCAACGCTTCGATGTCATCAGGCATCGACGATCACCCTTGTTCGGCAAGGGAGAAGTCATCGAACACGAATCCCGGCGAGACGACGCAGGCGACCAGCACCGCACGATGGGTCGCCGGCTCGGCGCTCTGCCACTCGTCGGGTTTCACCAGGTATTGGCCACCGGCACCGAGCTCATAACTGGTGCCAAGCGCGCCGTTGGAACCGGTCGCCGGCGCATCGCCGGTGCCGCCGAGCGTGAGCCGGACGGGGCCGCCGCCCTGCCACAACCACAGCTCAGCGGAGGCCACCCGGTGCCAGGCCGAACGCTCTCCCGGCAACAGCAAGAACGACACGCACGTCGCCAGTGGCCGCTCGCCGCGAGGCGTGACCGTGTTCAGATCGTGGCGCCACGTCTCGCGATACCAACCACCCTCCGGATGTCGTTGCATGCCGAGCAGCTCGGGATCGGCCACGAATGATTCGCTGGCCACGGACGATTCGCTCACCGACTCAGTCGATCAGTTCGTATGCCGGCAACGTCAGGAAGGTCGCGAAGTCATCGTCGAGTGCGACCCGGACGAACAGGTCGCGGGCCTGGTCGACATAGTCGCCGGACAGTTCGAGGCTGTCGAGAATCCCCCGCACCAACTCGGCAGTCACCACCTCGCCGGTGTCACTCAAGGTCGTTGCGCTGTGCACCCATTGCCAGATCTGCGAACGCGATATCTCGGCGGTCGCGGCATCTTCCATCAGGTTGTCCAAAGCCGCCGCCCCGTTGCCAGAGAGCCAAGCCTCGAGGTAGCGAACCCCGACGCTGATGTTCGCGCGCAGCCCCTCGCTGGTAACCGAACCGCCCACGCCGGACAGGTCGATCAGCTTCGCGGCGTCCGGCACCACGTCCTCGCGGGTTCGTCCCAACTGGTTCGGCCGGCCATCGAGCACTCGGCTGAACACCTCGTCGCAGATCGGCACCAGATCCGGATGCGCCACCCACGACCCGTCGAACCCGTCGGCGGCTTCGCGTTCCTTGTCTTCGCGGACCTTGGCGATGGCAATGGTGTTCACCTGCTCGTCACGGCGGGACGGGATGAACGCGGCCATGCCCCCCATCGCGAACGCGCCCCGCCGATGACAGGTGCGGACCAGCAGTTCGGTGTAGGCCCGCATGAACGGCGCTGTCATCGTGACCGCCGCCCGGTCGGGCAGCACGTACTCCGGACCGGCATCGCGGAAGTACTTGATGATGGAGAAGAGGTAGTCCCACCGTCCGGCATTCAGGCCGCTGGCGTGCTCGCGCAGCTCGAAAAGGATCTCGTCCATCTCGAAAGCTGCCGGGATGGTTTCGATCAGCACCGTGGCACGGATCGTGCCGGGGGCGATGCCCAGCGCATGTTCGGCGTGGCTGAACACCTCGTTCCACAGCCGAGCCTCCAGATGGCTTTCCATTTTCGGCAGGTAGAAATAGGGGCCGGATCCCTTATTCAGTAAGGCTTTTGCGTTGTGGAAGAAGTACAGGCCGAAGTCGACCAGGGCGCCGACGGTCGGCTTTCCGTCGACGGTGATGTGCCGTTCGTCGAGATGCCACCCGCGTGGCCGCACGACGATGGTGGCCGGCGAAAGATCGTCGCGAAGCCGGTACTCACGCCCGTCCGGGTTGGTGAACGATGCCGTCCCGCGTACCGCGTCGAGCAGATTGACCTGGCCGCCGATGACGTTGCGCCAGTGCGGCGTGTTGGCGTCCTCGAGGTCGGCCAGCCATACCTTGGCACCAGAATTGAGCGCGTTGATCATCATCTTGCGTTCGGTGGGACCGGTGATCTCGACGCGCCGGTCCACGAGATCGGGTGGCGCTGCGGCCACCCGCCAGTCACCGTCTCGGACGTCGGCGGTCTCTGCCAGAAAGTCCAGCCGCCCGGTCCGGGCCACCTCGTCCCGGCGTGCGGCGCGACGGGCCAGCAGGTCGGAACGGGTGTCGGCAAACCGGCGGTGCAGGTCGGCGAGAAAGGCCAGCGCGTCGGCGGTCAAGATCCGCTCGGACCCGTCGACGTCCGGGCCGTTCACGGTGACTGCGGAATATGCATCGTCAAGGTCAGCCATGCCGCCATCCAACACTGGCGGCGAGGTGCACGCCAGGCGCCAGTGTCGACGCGGGGCGCTAGGTTGACGATGAGGGACGGTGATCGCTGGTGGGCCACCCCGAGGACAGGCCGATCGCGGTCGCGGAATTCGACGTCGCGACCGCTGCGGACGCTGCTGCTGAACTGGTGCCGTGCTGCGCCAGCAAGCGGTGGGTGTCGAGCCTGGTCAGCGGCCGTCCGTACGTCCGGTTGGACCGACTGATGGCCGCCTCCGACGGGCTGCTCGGCCGCCTGGACTGGCCCGATGTCCTGATCGCGGTGAACGCACACCCGCGGATCGCCGAGTTGCCAGCCGGTGAGCGCCGGTCGGAACTCTGGTCACGCCGGGAGCAGGCCGGGGTAGCGCAGCTGTCCGGGTCGGATCGCGCCGCCTTCGCCGCGGCGAACCAGTCCTATGAGGAGCGGTTCGGCCACCTGTTCCTGATCTGCGCGACGGGCTTGTCCGCGGAGCAGATGCTTCGCGCGCTGAGATCCCGGCTGCGCAACGATCCGGTGGCCGAGCGCGAGGTCGTTCGCGGCGAGTTGATCAAGATCGTCCGGCTCCGGTTGGCCAAAGCGTTCCGCTGACACTCACTTTCCCTTGATCATGAGTACGTTTACCCCACTCCAGTCGGGCAAAAGTACTCATGATCAAGGTGAGTTGGCTGTGGACAATGCCGGTGGGTGCGCGCAGCTATCCGCAGAGCCGCACTGTCCGCAGAGCCGCACCGTCCACAGAGCCGCACTGTCCACAGAGCCGCACTGTCCACAGAGCCGCAGCTATCCACAGAGCCGCAGCTATCCACAGATTGGTCCTGCCGCGGAAACATGCCGGGTACTCGCGCGAGGGTGCGCAGATGCGTCGCGAACCTCGTATCCTGTCCAGGCAGCAAGCGCGTGATCTCGGCATCGCGGACCATGCCGTCGACTACCGACTGAGGGTCGGCCGCTGGCAACGACTCTTGCCCGGTGTCTATTGCACACGCGAGCAGGCGACTCCGCGCGACCTGGTCGATGCCGCCCTGCTGTATTCCGGCCCGCGATCGATGCTGACCGGGGCCGCGGCACTTCGGCTGTACGGCCTTCTCGACACCTGGCCGGACCGGCTGACCGTACTCGGGCCACACGGCCAGCGCCGGCGATCGACCCGATGGCTATGGATCAGCCAGACCCACCGGCTACCCGAGCTCCGCTGGCTCGGGTCGGATGCACCGAGGATCGCTCCGGTGGCGCGGGCGGTCGCCGATCACTGCCGCACCGCCTCTCGGCTCGACGACGTGCGAGCAATCACCGGACGGGCGGTGCAGCGAAGGATGTGCACGCTGGAGGAATTGCGCAACGAACTCGAAGCCGGCCGGCGCAACGGCAGCGCCCTACTGCGTGATGCGTTGACCGACGTCGAGCATGGCGCGTGGTCTGCACCTGAGGCTCGAGCCGGCCGTGCGCTCCGCAAGGCGAAAGTGGGCCCGTTCGAACAGAACGTCGAACTCACGACGCCTGGCGGCCGCCGCTATTGCGTCGACTTCCTGCAACGCGCGCTGATGGCAGTGCTGGAGATCGATTCCCGAGAGCACCATTTCGACGAGGCCGACTGGGGCCGCACGATGACACGCGACCGTGAGCTGGAGGCCCTGGGGTATTCGGTGATCCACGTCCGGCCATCGGAATTGCGGGACGAGCACCGCTTCGTCGCCGACATCCGAGAGTGGCTGGCCGGACGTGCACAGTCACTCAGGTGATCATGAGTGCGTTTACCCCACTCCAGTGGGGTAAAAGTACTCATGATCAAGCTGGGGGCTGATGTAACCCGCTCTGGCAGACCGCGACCAGGGCGTCGAACAGGCGCGGGTCGTCGCCGGCCTCGGGGTGCCATTGCACCGCAAGCCGGAACCGTCCGGTCGGGTCCTCCATCGC
>DASXHV010000120.1:0-4170 GCA_036488285.1 Jatrophihabitans sp.
CGAGCACCTTGCCGAGCAGCTCGTCGGACAGGTTCTTGTAGATGGTCAGCAACCCGTTGCGCTCGAGCAGGTACCGCTCGCGGTAGCTGCCGAACTTCGAGATCGCCGCGTGGTGACGGTGATAGACAAGCGAGGTGGGCACGTAACGGACCCGCATACCCCGCAGATTCATCCGCCAGCCAAGGTCGACGTCCTCGAAGAACATGAAGTACTGCTCGTCGAATCCACCTACTTGGCGGAAGGAATCGACGCGAAAAAATGCAGCCGATCCGGTCGCGAACAACACATCGCGAGGCTCGGAGAAGTCCTCGGAATCAGGCCAGCCCACCTCGAGCTTGTAGCCCTGGCCGGTGAAGTTGACGAACCCGCCGACGTAGTCGATGAGCTTGCCGTCCCAGTCGAGCACCTTGCTGGCCACGCAGGCGACACCGCGGTCGGCCCGAAATGCCGCCACCGCCTCGGAGATCCATTCGGCGTCCGGGCGGGCATCGCTGTTGATCAGTGCGACGAACTCGCCGGACGCCTTGGCGACCCCGAGGTTGCAGCCGCCGGCGAAACCGAGGTTCGCACCCGATTCGATGACCTTGACGTCAGGTGCGGCCGCGCGGATCAGCTCGGCGCTGCCGTCACCGGAGTCGTTGTCGACCACGATCAGCTCGAGCTGATCGGCAGGCCAGTTGATGTCGCGCAGCCCCTGCAGACAGGTGATGGTGTCCTGCGCGCCGCGATAGTTGACGATGACAACAGAGACCAGGCCCTGCTCCTGCGGCGGCGCAGGCGAGATCGACTTCACTTGTCTCCTCCATCGGAAGCCGCCGGAATGGTGGTCGGTTGCCCGCTGGCTCCGGTGGCCGGGTCGCCCCAGGTACCGAAGAAGGCGGCGATCCCCCCGGACTCGCGAGGCGTCCTTGCAGCCACGGTAAACCGATAGCAGGGCCGCTGATAGTCGAAAGTGTGCGTGGTCGTGAAATCGACGATCGAAGCCACGACCTCATAGGTGCCTTCCTGCAGGGCAAGGCGCGGGATCGAAAGCTCGACGGTGCCCTCCCCTGAGATCCGATCCGGCACGAACTCGCCGTCCCGGCTGTTATGTGCCCATGCCCAGACACCCTCGATCGTCTCGATCGCCAGGCCGAAGACCGGCTTGTCGATCGGCTTTGCCGCCGAGTAGTGCATTCGGATCGTGACCGGCGCACCGCTGTCGAGCAGGCTGGTGGCCACGCCCCGCTCGTTGAGCATCTCGACCGAGGTGATCTTGGCCTCGCCGCTGCCCCACTGGGTGCCGCCACTGATCGTCTCGACCCGGTCGACGTGGCCTTCGTCGATGTAGTTCTCGACGATGCTGTTCGCAGGACCGTCTGCCACCAACTCGCCGTGCCGCAGCCAGGCAGCGTGATCGCACAGCGACCGCAGCGAACCCATGGCGTGGCTGACGATGACCACGGTCTTGCCCGCTCGGCGGAACTCGGCGAACTTCTCCATGCACTTTTCTTGGAACACGGCATCACCGACGGCGAGTACCTCGTCCACCAGCAGCACGTCCGGGTCGATGTTGATCGCTACCGAGAATCCCAAACGGACGTACATGCCCGACGAGTAGTTCTTCACCGGCTGGTCGATGAATTCCCCGATACCGGCGAATTCCACGATCTCGTCGAACTTCGAATCGATCTGCTTGCGCCCCATGCCGAGGATCGACGCGTTGAGGTAGACGTTCTCGCGGCCGGACAGTTCCTGGTGGAAGCCCGAACCCAGCTCCAGCAGCGCAGCGACGCTGCCGACGGTGCGGATCGAGCCGTTGTCAGGACGCAGGATCCCCGCAATGCATTTCAACAAGGTCGACTTGCCGGATCCGTTCTCGCCGATCAGGCCGTACGTCGATCCGAGCGGGATCTCCAGAGACACGTTCTTCAGGGCCCAGAACTCGTCGTAGGACGCGCGTCGGCCACGCATCAGTGCAGCCTTGAGGGACTGATTGCGTTCCCGATACATCCGGAACCGCTTGGAAACGTCGTCAACGACGATCGCGTTGTCGGTCACTCTGCTACAACTCCTCGGCCAGTCGGCCTTCGTACCGCTTGAACACCCAGTAACCGAGCGCCAGCGTCGCCGCCGCGATCACCACCAGAGTGAGCACGTTCACTGCGCCCGGCCAGCGACCGTCGTACATGGTGTTTCGGAATGCCGCGCAGAACCGTTCGATCGGATTCCACCCGTACAGCATCAGCAGCGTTTCGTGCCGATGCTTCAATCGGTTGGTCACCAGGAAATCCGGATAGATGATCGGTGATGCGTAGAACCAGAGTTGCATGAAGATCGCTACGAAATGCTGGGTGTCACGGAAGTAGACGTTGGCTACCGACAGGATCAGCGAAACTCCGAGCCCGAACACCGCGAGGACCAGCATCAAAAAAATCGTGGCCGGCAAATACAGCAGCGGGCTGCCACCGAAGCACACCAACGCAACGGTGAGGACCAGCATCTCGATACTGAAGGTGAACAACCACGACAGTGCGTTGGCGATGACCAGCGTCTCACGCGGGAACGCGACCTTCTGGATCAGATTCGCATTACCCACCAGGGCGTTCATCCCGGTATTCACCACGTTGGAGAAAAACAGCCAAGGCAGCAGGGCCGCCGTCAGCCAGAGGGCGAAGACGTCCAGGCCGGAAGGGTTACCGGGAGCCGGGTTGCTCCTGAGCACGAATCCGAAGACCAGCGAGTACGTGACCATCTGCGCAACCGGGTTCAGCAACGACCAGGCCTGGCCGAGGACGGTCCGCTTGTACTTGCCGCGAATCTCTCGGAGCGTCAGGTTGACCAGCAGATCTCTGGACGACGTGAGCGCCGACACATAGCTCATTCGGTATGGCTCGCTTCGTCACGCGCCTGCGAGTCGGAGCCGTCTGAGTTATCTAGCACGCGTCGGGACTCTAGTCGCTCGCGGCGAGCGTCCCGAACCGAACGCGCCGTCCGGCGCAGCCCCCGGTAGGCGCTGCGGGGGATCGAGGCCGCCCGCATGGCCGGAGTCCCCAGCAGCGTTCGGAGCTGCTTGTCCATTTCGGTGAGCTTGGCCTCGAGTTCGCTGACCCGGTGCCGCAGGTGCTCCCGCTCGGTGTGGGCGCTCCCGAGCTGTGGCCTCAGCTCTGCAAGCTCCGTGTTGGCCTGGTGAAGCGAGGTGCTCAGATCGCGCACCTGATCGGCGAGCCCGGCGCCCTCGGCGCGGGCAGTGATCAGGTCGCGCTGCAGTTGATCGGTCCGCAGGGCCAGGCCGGCATCGACGGTCGATGCATCGTCGGGGACTGCTCGCAACACGAACTGATAGGTCGTTGCCTCGGGATCGGTTCGCAGCGTCGCGACGATGTCGGCAGGAAAGTCCGACTCCTGCAGTCCGGTTTCCGTTCCGAACAGCGGAGCGTGGGTTCTGCGTAGGTCAGCCAGTACGAAGCCGCCGTCCCGCAGGAAGTCGACCAACGAGTCACGGGTGAAGAACCGGGTGTGGGTCTCGTCCAAGATGCCGGTCTTGGTATAGCGGAACTGGCCCTTGAGCAGTCCGAGCCGGATGTCGCCGTGCGCAACGTTCGGTGTCGAAATGATGATGCTGCCCCCGGGCGCGAGCAGTGGCCGCGCGGCCCGCAGGGTCGGCAGCGGGTCACGCAGGTGCTCCAGGACGTCGCCGAAGATCACGACGTCGAACGAGCCGGCCTCGAACCGGCTCAGCGGGTTGTCGCCTTCCAGGTCGGCCACCACCACCCGCTCAAGGTGTTTGGCGGCCTCTTCTGCGGTGACGGGGTCGATCTCAACACCGGAGACCCGATTGCCGAATGCGGACAGTTCCTCGCCGAGGTAACCGGTGTCGCAGCCGATATCCAGCACTCGCTTGTTGGAGCCCACCAACTCGATCATCAATGAGTGGCTGGTACCCGGTGCGCGGACGCGCTCGGCCTCGATGTCGTACTTCGACAGAGCCATGCCCCGCCCTCCTCGGCTTAGCGCGGACATGCCCGCTCCATAGGTCCGCGACATTGTATCGGCTGCAGGGCCTGGTTACCCTCGTCTCGATGGACAGCGTGGCGGTCGCCCAGACACGAGTGACCGTCGTCGTCGTCACCTGGAACGGCGCCCATCTGCTGCCCGATTGCCTTCGCTCGCTGCGTTCCCAGCGAACCG
>DASXHV010000121.1:0-2706 GCA_036488285.1 Jatrophihabitans sp.
GGTGAATCGTCATCGGGTTGCTCGGCGGCGAATCGGGCCCACGGTAATCCGGAATACCGGAATCGGTCGAAATCCCCGCCCCGGTCAACACGGCCACACGGCGGTCGGTCAGCACGGAGACCAGCTCCGGAGCTTCCGCGCAGGCCGTCACCTCTTCGAGAGTACGTGGCCCCAACCGGCCCCCACTTCGGTCAGCTGGGCGACAATGGAGGGGCAATGGACTTCTACAACGCCTACAGCCAGGGCTTTGCCCGCGTCGCGGCGTGCACACACCACGCGTCGATCGGTGACCCCGCGGCCAACGCCGACTCGGTTCTGCGGCTGGCCCGGCAATGCCACGACGACGGTGTCGCGCTGGCCGTTTTCCCCGAGTTGACGTTGTCCGGCTACTCCATTGAGGACATCCTGCTGCAGGACGTGCTGCTCGAAGCCGTCGAGCAGGCCCTGGTCGATATCGTCGCCGCGTCTACCGATCTGCTGCCCGTCCTGGTGGTCGGCGCTCCACTGCGCTATCGGCATCGCATCTACAACACCGCCGTGGTGATCCACCGCGGCGCCCTGCTCGGTGTCGCGCCCAAGTCGTATCTACCGACCTACCGCGAGTTCTACGAGCGTCGCCAGCTCGCACCCGGCGACGACGAGCGCGGGACCATTCGGATCGCCGGCCTGGAAGCACCGTTTGGCGCGGACCTGTTGTTCGCGGCATCCGATCTGCCCGGGTTCGTCCTACACGTGGAGATATGCGAGGACATGTTCGTGCCGGTGCCACCCAGCGCTGAGGCGGCGCTGGCGGGCGCGACGGTGCTGGCCAACCTGTCCGGCAGCCCGATCACGATCGGCCGCGCCGATGACCGCTCGCTGCTGGCCCGCTCGGCGTCGCTGCGATGCCTCGCCGCCTATGTGTATGCAGCTGCCGGAGAAGGCGAGTCGACTACCGACCTGGCATGGGACGGCCAGACCATGATCTGGGAGAACGGCGTCATGCTCGCTCAGTCGGAGCGCTTTCCCAAGGGGGAGCGACGCAGCGTCGCCGACATCGATCTCGAGCTGCTTCGCGCTGAGCGGTTGCGGATGGGCACGTTTGACGACAACCGGCGCCACCACCGGGCTGTGGCGGACTCGTTCCGGCGGATCGAGTTTCGGGTGGACCCACCGGCCGGTGATATCGGCCTGCACCGCCAGGTGGAGCGGTTTCCGTTTGTGCCGGCCGATTCGAATCGGTTGCAGCAGGACTGCTACGAGGCCTATAGCATTCAGGTCGCCGGGCTCGAGCAGCGGTTGCGCGCGTTACACTTCCCGAAAGTCGTGATCGGGGTTTCCGGCGGGCTGGACTCGACGCATGCGTTGATCGTCGCCGCGCGCGCGATGGACCGAGAAGACCGGCCGCGCAGCGACATTCTGGCGTTCACCTTGCCCGGCTTCGCGACTGGCGAGCGCACCAAACGCAATGCAGTCGAGCTCTGTCGCGCGCTCGGTGTCACCTTTGCCGAAATCGACATCACCGAGACCGCGAAGCTGATGCTCAAGGAGATGGACCATCCGTTCTCGCGCGGCGAGAAGGTCTACGACGTCACGTTCGAGAACGTCCAGGCCGGGCTGCGCACGGATTACCTGTTCCGCCTGGCCAATCAGCGTGGCGGAATCGTTCTCGGCACCGGTGATCTTTCCGAGCTGGGACTGGGTTGGTCCACGTACGGTGTCGGCGATCAGATGTCGCATTACAACGTCAACGCAGGTGTGCCCAAGACACTGATTCAGCATTTGATCCGCTGGGTCATCTCCTCGAACCAGTTCCCGTCGGATGTGGACGCGGTGTTGCAGTCGGTGCTGGACACCGAAATCACCCCTGAACTCGTGCCCACCGGCGAAGAAGAGGAGCTGCAGAGCAGCGAGGCGAAGGTCGGTCCCTTTGTTCTGCAAGACTTCTCGTTGTTCCAGATCCTGCGCTACGGCTTCCGGCCCTCGAAGATCGCCTTCTTGGCGTGGCATGCGTGGAGCGATGCCGGGCAGGGCAACTGGCCACCGGGATATCCGGAAAGCACGCGGCCGTCCTACTCGCTCAAGGAGATCCGGCACTGGTTGCAGATCTTCGTGCAGCGTTTCTACTCGTTCAGCCAGTTCAAACGGTCAGCTCTGCCCAACGGGCCCAAGGTGTCTCACGGTGGGTCGCTGTCGCCGCGCGGCGACTGGCGCGCCCCGTCGGACATGTCGGCCAGGGCCTGGCTCGACGCGATCGAGCGTGAGGTTCCGGAGGACTAGATCTCCTCAGCGTTCGTACGTTCCGGTCAGCGTTCCGCGGGCCAACACGCGGCGGGCCATCTGTCTCAGCAGCGCCTTGGCGGTGGCGACGCCGTCCGGGATCGGGAATCGGGCGCTGGCCGGCGTAGCCCCGGTGCCCCAGACTGCCTGGAATAAAACGTATTCCGGCAGTCTCTGGCTGCAGCGCCCCGGTGTCGACGTTCTGCACACCGGGCTTGGACGCCGGCGACGGATTCGCAATCGCCCACGACGTGCGCCGCGGCTCGAGCTAGGGCAGCGTCGCTTCGTCGATCGCGTCGGCATATTGCGCACAGCCGCCGGCACCGGGCACCAACGTCGCCAGGGCGCCTGCCGCGCAGGCCCGGCGCAGCGCACGGTCGCGGTCGACGGTCCAGCCGGCGGCCAGGACACCGGCGAACACGTCGCCGGCGCCAGAGGTGTCGAGCG
>DASXHV010000154.1:0-2878 GCA_036488285.1 Jatrophihabitans sp.
AATAACCTTGTTTCATTTCATTGCAGGGTCAGGAAATTCCGAATAACCAGCGCAGGGCGTCAGCCACCGTCGCCTGGGAATCACCACTCTCCCTGTTGCGACGAACAATGACGGAAGACGATCAACGCCGAGTCAACAACCACTGCACAAAGGACCAGCAGATGGCCGACGACACTACACTCGCGTTCACCGCATTGGGACCGCTTCGGGGTTGGCGGGGGTCGCACGAGCTGGCTCTGGGCAGCCCGCAGCAGCGGGCCGCGCTGGCCATGCTGCTACTGCGCGGCGAGCGTCCCGTGGACATCGACGATCTCGTTCTCGGTCTGTGGGGGAACGACGCACCCAAGGCTGCGACCGGCGCGGTTCGCACCTATATCTCGAGGCTGCGCACGCTATTGGAGCCCGAGCACCGGTCCATGGGCGGGCCCAGTCTGCTGGTGTCGGTCGGCACCTCCTACGCGTTGCGGCTCCCCGGGGGCGCGGTCGACATCGACCTCGTCGAACAGGAGCTGACCGCAGCGACCACCGCCCGCAAGGCAGGCGAACTCGTCCGCGCGCACGAGCAGCTGGCCAGCGCCGCCGGCCGCTGGCGCGGCATTCCGTTGACCGGGCTGACCGGCCCGTTCGCTGACAACCAGCGCGAACATCTGCCCCAGCGCCGGCTCAGTGTGCTGGAGCAACGGATCGAATTCGACCTGGAACGGAGTTCAGGTAGACGTATCAACGCCGCGGCCGACCCGAGCGCCGAGCGTACCCAGTCCAGAACCGCCCAAGCGTGACAGCACGGCGCTGCGGCCCGTCATCGCCATGACGAGTTCGAGGATCGGGCCGGTGACCTCCGGGCCAGAGCCGGCTGTCCACGCGACATCGGTCGCATGCAAGGTCAGCCCGGCGATGCGCGACTTCGCGCCGATCAGGGCGTTGGATTTACGGTAGAAGTCGGCGACCCGAACGACGTCGGCATCGGCGAACCGATGATCGATCCCCAGTGCCAGGCGGATGTCACTGCTGTGCACGACAATCTCCCCGAGCCACGAATCCACCGGCCCGGGCGGCGCGGTCGAGGCGTTCGCTTGGGCCCTGAAGTGCTGGAGGGTCTGCTCTGGGGTGGCCGATGTCTCGTAGGCGACGGCCCTGTCCGTCATGACGTCGAAGCGGAATCCGGCGCCGGCGAACTTGGCCATGAACCGGGCGGGATTGAGCTTCGCCGTGGCAACCAGGTGCCCGAGCACCTGATGAACCGTCCACTCCGGACACAGCGACGGCGACGACCATGAATCGGCCGGCAGATCGGCCAGGTCGTCCGCGAGCGCGGCTCGCTCGCGGTGGATGACCGGCCACGGACCATGACTGGACATTTCTCGCCTCCAGTCATTTCCGGAAAATCGTTTCCAATACCCGCCAATAGTATGCGCGGCGAGCATACACCTCGCCGTACGACCGAGCCCGGAAAATTGCAGTCGCTGCGCTATCAATTCCTTTTTCGCTAACTCGGTTCGTTATTCCCGGGTAGCTCGCGTGCCCGGTTGACGACATGTCCGCACGTGGCGAAGATCTTGCAAATTCCCACGATGCCACGAAGCATAGTTCTTCACCGTTTTCTCGGCGAGGAACAATCGGCTGGCGCGATCTGCCGGTTGGTCAGGCCGCCCGCGATGAAGTCGAGCACCCGCCGTGCCCGCCATGATCGCGCCGAACAGCGCGTCACCTATGCGCAGTCCGTCCTCGACGCCGGTATCGATCCGGCCGACGAGAAGCAACATGGTGCTGACGACATGACTCGCGGGGCTGGCGCGCAAACAGATCCGGATCAGGGCGTGGCGGCTAGGCCAGTGCTCCCGCAGGTCGTGATCAACAGTGGTCTCTGGGCCTTCGAAGGGCGACTCCGGTGGTCAGGATCGCGACTGTTTACCTGACATCCAGGGGTCCTGTCTCGACCAGGCCCTGCGCACCGGTGATCAGCAGGCCAATCCCTCGGGCGTAGTAAGCGTCATCGTCCGCGCACGCGCTGAGCGCGTCCGCCGCCGCTATCACGTGCGGAAAGCGATCGGGTGACAGAGCGCCGAGCATCGCTCGCTGGTGGCGCACTGCTTCCGCACCGCGATCTCGGCCGGGCTCGGCGGTGATCAGGGTGACGATCGCGTTGACCAGATACCCACCGATCTCAGCGGCCTGGTCGGAGGTGAAGCCCGCCTCGTCGAGCAGTCCGAGGGCTCGTTCAGCCACGACGAGACCTGACTCGCTGGCCAGTAGACGGCTCTGCGTCAGCGACGCGATGGCCGGATGTGGGCGCAGCGCCGACGTCACCGCGGACAGGCACGCCCGCAGCCGGTCTGCCCAGGTGCCCGAGGCGTCGGGCAAAACCACGGTTCGGAACAGCTGCTCGGCGATCCCGTCGAACAGTTCATCCTTGTTTTTGAAGTGCCAGTACAGCGCCATGGGAGTGACGTGGAAGTCGGCGGCGAGGCGACGAATGGTCAGAGCGTCGATCCCCTCGGCGTCGGCAAGCGCGATCGCGCGGGTCACCACCGTCTCGCGGTCCAGTCGGTCTTTGGTCGGCGTCACATTGACAACTATACACCGTACAGGTACCACTATACGTAGTACATGTACAACGTATAGGAGTAATGATGGTCGACCCGACGCAGACCGTGCAGCTGTCCTCACCGCTAGACCTGGGCAACGGCATCGTGCTACCCAACCGGCTCGCGAAGGCGGCAACCAGTGAGCACCTCGCCGACCGGCACGGTGCCCCGACACCACAGTTGATCGAGCTCTACCGGCAGCTCGCGCGCTCCGGCGCCGGGCTACTGATCAGCGGCAACGTCATGATCGACGGCTCAGCGCTGGAAGCCCCGCGCAACGTCGTCATCGAGGA
>DASXHV010000173.1:0-38241 GCA_036488285.1 Jatrophihabitans sp.
GGTGTTGTCCGGTGAGCAGGTGGGCATCATCGTGCGGACCATGAACGAGCTGCCCGCCCAACTCCCGGCCGAGGAATTCGCCCACGCGGAGCAGATCCTTGTACAGGCTGCCGGGCACCTGGGCCCGAAAGACCTGCGTAACGTGCGGACCCGGCTGCTGGCCACCATCGACCCCGACGGAGCCCAACCCTCCGAAGAGCAGCAACGCGCCCGCCGCTCACTGGTGATGCGGGTCGAGGCGGATGGCATGATCGCCGGCCGGTTCCAGCTCTCAGCCGGTCAAGGGGCGAAGGTGATGGCCGTGCTGCACGGACACGCCGCCCCCGCCCCCGCCGAAGACGGCAGCCCGGACCCGCGCAGCAGCCCGCAACGGCTGGCCGACTCCCTGGAAGATCTCTGCGACCTGGCGTTACGGGCCGGGCGGATCACCCCGGCCGGGCCGCGGGTCGCACTCAACATCACCATGACCGCCGAGCAATACAACGCCTACACCGCCACCACCGGCGAGACCGCGAGCAACGCCACGAGCGCGGGCGCCCCGAGCGCGCGCGACACGAGCGCCGAGGCATCGAGCGGCGAGGCATCGAGCCGTGATGCCACGAGCGGAGCGGCCACGAGCGGAGCTGCCACGACCGGCGACGCCACGACCGGCGATGCGCCAAGCGGTGATGCCACGACTGGCGATGCCACGACTGGCGCTGCCACGAGCGGCGCTGCCACGAGCGGCGCTACCACGAGCGGAGCGGCCACGACCAGCGCGCGGTCGCACGGGCTGGCCGAAACCTCCTACGGCCAGCTACTGCCGGTCGGCACCGCGCTGGGACTATGCCGCGAAGCCAGCCTGGCGTTCATCGTGCAAGACAGCCACGGCGCCGTCCTGAACTACCGCCGCACCCGCCGCCTCGCATCCCCCGCCCAGACCCGGGCCCTCTACGCCCGCGACAACACTGCACATTCCCCGGCTGTGACACCCCACCGGACTGGTGCCAACGACACCACGTCATCCCCTGGTGGCAAGGCGGACCCACCGACCTGAACAACCTGACCCTCGTCTGCGGACACCACCACCGCGAATTCCAGGCGATCGATTGGCAGTGCGACATCCGCGACGGCCTGCCCTACTGGACACCGCCACCCTGGATCGACCCCCACCAAAAACCCCAACACAACCGACTCGACTGGAAACAACTACTCCACAACGCCGAGGAGCCTGCGAGCAAACCCGACCGCTAGCGAACGCGACCGGATCTGAGCGCCGCCGCCAGCTGGATAAACACGTCGAGACTCGCGGTCGTGTGACACGCGCCCCGCTTTACCGACATACCGGGGCACTCAGATTCGTCCGATTCCGGCCGATGGGAATCGCGAGGAGGACCCACGGATGGGTCCAATCGCACACCCTGGATGGATCCGTTGATACTGTTGCGTCGGCTGGGCGGCCCCGTATTCGCCCTGAACCCTGACTTGATCGAGCGTGCTGAATCCACGCCCGACACCGTCATCACGATGGTGGGCGGCAACAAGTACCTGGTCTGCGAGAGCCTGGACGAACTCACCGAACTGATCCGCGATCACCGCTCGCAGATAATCGCTGCTGCGGAAGCGATGGCCATCTCCGCGCCACCCCCGGTGGGTAGCGCCGATCGTGGTGCCCGGCTGCACGAGGTGTCGCACGTTCCCGCCACCGTCGTCTCGATCCGATCGAAGGACGTCTGATGGATCCGGCATCCTTGATCGGAATCGTCCTCGCCCTGGTCGCGATCGTTGGGTCGGTATCGATGGAAGGCGGCAACATCGCCGCGATCTTCCTGCCTGCCCCGATGCTGCTGGTCTTCCTCGGCACGATCGGAGCAGGCATCGGCGGCGGCATCATGCACGATGCAAAGTCACTGCCCAAGTCGCTGATCCGCGCGTTCACCGCCAAGGCCCCGTCGCCCGACCACGCGGTCGAGACCCTCGTGCACCTGGCCGGCCGCGCGCGCCGTGAAGGCCTGCTGGCCCTAGAAGAAGAAGCAGCCACGATCGACGACGACTTCCTCAAGCGCGGCCTGCAACTGGCCATCGACGGCACAGATGCCGAGGAGGTCGCCTTGATCCTGTCCGCCGAAGTCGACACGAAACGTGCTTCGGACAAGGCATCGGCCAAACTCTTCGCCGACATGGGCGGCTACTCCCCCACGATCGGCATCATCGGAACCGTTCTCGGCCTGGTGAAGGTGCTCGGTCACCTGTCATCACCGGCCAAGCTCGGCGCCGAGATCGCCAGCGCGTTCGTCGCCACCCTGTGGGGCGTCATGAGCGCGAACGTCTTCTTCCTTCCCATCGCCAACCGCCTCAAGCGAATCAGCCAGGCCGAATGCGACCAGATGGAGGTCGTAATCGAAGGCATCCTCGCAATCCAGGCCGGCGCCAATCCGCGTCTGGTGGAGCAGAAGCTGCTCAGCCTGATTCCGACCTCCCCGGTGAAGGCTGCCGAAAAGGGCGCCGAGCGGGACGTGGCCTGATGATCACAACCGATGAGCAGGTCATCCGATGAGCGCCACCCGAGCCGGCGCCCACGGTCGCAAGCGCGGCGGCCACGAGGAGGAGCACGAGAACCACGAGCGCTGGATGGTCACCTACGCCGACATGCTCACCCTGCTGCTTGTGTTGTTCATCGTGCTGTATGCGATCTCCCAGGTGAACACATCGAAGTTCGCCGAGCTGAAGAGCAGCCTGTCATCGGCCTTCAAGAACGGCCAGACGTCCGTGCTGACCGGCGGCGCCGGCGCGCTCAGCGGCCAGAGCATCTCCGACCAGAAGCAGGTCCAGGCAGGTGGTCTGATCATCCCGGGCACGCAGTCCAAGACCACCCAGACCAGCGCGGCGACCATCTCCGCCCAGGACGCGACCGCAGCTCAGCAAGAGGTGGATCAGTTCACCAGGATCGAAGCCGCGATCAAGCGGTCGCTGCACAGCCGCAACCTCGACGGCAATGCCGCGTTCAGCATCGATGAACGTGGCCTGGTCGTCACCGTGGTGACCAACGAACTCGTCTTCGCCGGGAACAGCGCCGTCCTTGAAGCGCAGGGCGCCAAGATCCTCGACGCGGTCATACCGCCGATCCGAGCCATCGACAACCAGATCCAGGTGGACGGGCACACCAACCAGGAGAACGTCAGCACCGCCCCGTACCCCAGCGGTTGGGAACTGTCCTCAGCTCGAGCGTCCTCGGTGGTGCGCTACATGATCGCCAACGGTGGACTCTCGGCCAGCCGGCTCAGCGCCGCCGGATTCTCCGACCAACGGCCGCTGATCTCCCCGAAAGACCCGCGATCGGTCACCCGGAACAGGCGCGTCGACATCGTCGTGCTGTCCAAGCTCCCTGCCAGCGCCCGAATCGCCCTGCCGATCCTCGGCCAGTCCGCCAACAGCGGTAACTGACACCCGCACAGATAGGAGACGCCGATGTCACCCAGAGCAGAGAAACCGAAACGAATCGCCACCGGCGCCTCGTCCATCGAAGTGTCCGGCAGCAAATCCGGTGGCTCGCCCGGTGACGCCAGCGGAACTACCAAGAAAAAGAAGTCCATGAAGCTGAAGATCGGCGTGCTCGTGCTGCTGCTGCTCGTCGGGGGTGCCGCGGCAAAATTTACTGTGCTCGCACCGAAGCCGGCTGCCGCCGGGACGGCTGCGAAGAAGCCCGCCGCGGGCCCGGTCATCCCGATGACGGAGACCACGGTCAACTTGGCCGCGGGGCATTTCCTGAGCGTCCAGATCTCGATCGAAACCACGAAAGGTACCAGCGCCGACATCGATACCAGTGAGGCCTCCGATCTGGTGATCAGCCAGTTCTCCGACCGGACGGTGGCCTCCCTGACCGGCAACGCCGCCCGCACCAAGGCCAAGCAAGACCTGGTGAAGAGGCTGCAAACGGCATACCCGAAGAAGATCCTCGACCTCTACTACACAAAGTTCGTCATGCAGTAGCCCGTCCCGGCGGACCTGTCGCCGGCCCCTGGTTACCCGCACTCTGGATCACACCCCACCGCGGGTAGCTCAGGTCTGCCCGAGAATCGCCGAACAGTGTCCATGTGGCATTGATCGGATCCAATGGAGGGCGGCCGGCACAGTCCGGACCGCGGTTGCTTCGCCCTACCGACGAAGCGGGCATCCTTCGCTACGACTTCCGGCGACCCACGAAACTGTCACGCGACCACACCCGCGCGCTGCAGATGAGCTACGAAACATTCGCTCGTCGGCTCACCACCCAGCTGACCTCCGGGCTGCGCCAGGTCTGCCAGGTAACCCTGGTCGCCATCGAACAGCAGACCTACGAGGAGTACATCGGCGGCCTGGCTCAAACCACAATCATCGCCGAGCTGTCCATCGAGCCGTTGCCGGGAACCGCGATCCTCGAATTCTCGGTGCCCACCGCACTGGCCTGCGTCGACTACCTACTCGGCGGTCCCGGCGGCGATCAGCCGACCCGGCCGCTGACCGACATCGAGACCCCGCTGCTGCGAAGCCTCATCGACCAGATGCTTGCCGTGCTGCGCTACGCGATGGAGACCACAACCAGCATCGAACCGGTCCTCGGCTCGATCGAGTACAACCCGCAGTTCGTCCAGGCGGCCAGCGCAACCGACACCATGATCGTCGGCTCCTTCGAGATGCGAATCGGCAACCAGGTATGCCTGGCAACTCTGTGCATCCCGTTCGCCTCGATCCTGCCAAAGCTCGACTCCGGACGAGACAAGCGGCCATCGACGCCTGGCGAACAACTCGTCCAGGCCCAGACCGCGAGCCGATTGCGCACCGCACTCGGGGGCGCGCCGATCTCGGTATCGGTCCGCTTTCAGTCTCTGACGCTGACCCCGGACAAGTTGCTGAGCCTCACCCCGGGCGACGTTCTGCCGTTGAACCACCGCGTCACGGCGCCACTGTCGGTCGAGGCCGGCGGCACCACCTTCGCCCATGCACTGGCCGGCCGGGCCGGCAGCCGATTGGCCGGCCTGGTGGTCGGAACTCCGAGAGAGAAGTCTTCCTGATGCAAACAACGACAATTACCGACGCCGTTGGGCAGGCCGCCGCGGCCGCGGTCGCCCATATCCCGATCGCGGACGAGCTCACCATCGGGGCCACCGCCACCGATGCCGCTTCGCTGCAGTTCGCCGGCGTCGCCGTGACCGCGCGCTTCACCGGCAACCGCTCCGGCGACATCCTGATCGCAGTAGAGCAGCAGATCGCGGACGCGCTGCAGAATTCACCGATCGGGCCGCTGGACCTCACCGCCGCCTTGGCTCCGGCGCTGGATGCGGCGGCCGGCACGCTGGGCACAGTAGTCACCGGACCCGGTCAGGCACTCGATCCCCGGCCGGCCCTGGACGCCGTGCTGTCCAAGCCCGGCGCCGGCTACGTAACACTGATCCACGAGGGCACTGTTCGCGCCATCGTCGCGCTTGCTGCAAGCGAAGAAGCCGGCACCGGACCACAGGCACCGCAGTACCCGACCCGCGAGGAACTGTCCGCATCGCGCGCACCTGCAACGGCAGATGCGCAAGCGAGGCCAGCCGTGTCGCATCGGCACGGTCTGGAAATGTTGCGCGACGTCGCGATGGATGTGACCGCTCAGATCGGTAGCACCCGCATGACAGTGAGCGAACTGCTCTCGCTATCTGACGGCGCGGTAATCGAACTCGACCGCTCGGCCGGAGCGCCTGCCGACCTGCTGGTCAACGGGCATCTGATCGCCCGCGGCGAAGTTGTCGTCATCGACGAGAACTTCGGCCTGCGGATCACCGAGATCGTCGCCGATGACGACGCGGCGGCCAGCTGATCGTGAACAGTGTCGAACTGATCGGGCGAATGCTGCTCGCACTCGGCGTCGTGCTGGGGGTGATGTGGGTATTGGCCCGATGGGCTCGCCGACCGCTGACCGGCAAGACCGATCGGGTACTGGCCGTGCTGGCCAGACAGCAGCTGAGCCGCAACGCGTCGGTCGCGGTGGTCAAGGTGCTGGACAAGGCGCTGATCGTCGGTGTCACGGAGTCCGGCGTTCGATTACTGTCCGAAGCCGACCTTGAATCGTTCGAAACAGCGCTGAGTGTCGACAAGCCCGCGCCCCGCGTCTTGCGCGCACCGCGAGCACTCCGAGCCGATCCGGATTTCGACGAGTCGGATACGCCCGCAGCCGTGAGCCTGGACAAGGTCGGTGCAGCCGCCGGTGTCACCAGGTCCAGCGCACTGGACGGCTCGGTGCTCTCGCCCAAGGTGTGGAAGCAACTGCTCAACGCAGCCCGCGACGTCACGGTGCGCCGATGAAGGCGATCGCCAATCGCCTGCTCCGGACGTTCCTGTTGCACCGGATACTGAGCGTGCTGGTACTGCTTACCGGCCTGCTGCTCGGTGGTCTGCTGTTCGACGCACCGGCCGGGGCCACCACGGCGACCCGCGCCGCCACCGACGTGACCGCAAGCACGGCCGTCGGCCACCGGCAGGTCATCATGCACGAGCTCAGCACGCCGCGCCTGGCACCGGCCGTCGGTCCGACCGCGCCGAAGCCACCCAAGGGTCCATCGAAGAAGACGACGCCTGGCACCGTCAGCGTGAACGTGGACCCGAAGCCGAGCACGTCGGTAACGGTGCTGCTGCTCTTGACGGTGCTGTCGCTGGCCCCGTCCATCATCTTGCTGATGACCAGCTTCACGAAGATCTTCGTGGTGCTGTCGATAACCCGTAACGCCCTTGGCCTGACCGGCGTCCCGCCGAACCAGGTGCTCGCCGGCCTGTCGATGTTCCTGAGTTTGTTCATCATGGGACCGACGGTGAAGAAGGTGAACGCTGACGGCATTCAGCCATATCTGAAAGGCACAAAGTCACAGACGATCGCCTTCAACGACGGCATTGCGCCACTGCGGCAATTCATGCTCCAGCACACTAGGCACGAAGAGATCGCGTTGATGCTGCGGGCCGGACACCTGCCCAACCCGGCCAGCATCGACAAGCTCGACCTGACGACGCTGATCCCGGCCTTCGTGTTGTCCGAACTGCGGTCGGCGATGATCATCGGCTTCGTCATCTACATCCCGTTCCTGATCATCGACATGGTGGTGGCCTCATCGTTGATGTCGCTGGGCATGATGATGCTCCCGCCGGTGTCGGTGTCGCTGCCGTTCAAGCTGCTGCTCTTCGTCCTGGTGGACGGCTGGGGGCTGATCATCAATGCCCTGGTCCACAGTTACGGGACTTAGCTGCGTTCACCGATCTACCCGGCCAGACAGTTTCGCCAGCACTATCCAAGTACACCCGACCATTCGCGTTTGCAGTTGAGGAGAAGCGATGACCGACACCGCGATCGTCCATCTGGGCATGAAGTGCATGCTGATGGCCTTTCAGCTCGCGGCGCCGACGCTGCTGACCGCGCTGTTCATCGGCTTCGGAATATCGCTGTTCCAGTCGGCCACGCAGATCCAGGAGTTCACGCTTTCCTTCGTACCCAAGGCGATCGGGGTCGGCATCGCGCTGCTGCTGTCGGGTAGCTGGATGATGCACTCGATGGTGTCGTTCACTCAGGATCTGTTCGCCCAGATCCCCAGCCTGCTGAACTGACCGACGGGGCCCGACACCATGACCGTTCAGTTGGCATCAGCGTCACTGGTGACGATGCTGTTGGCAACGATCCGGATCACCGCGTGGCTGATGATCGTGCCGCCGTTCGCAACGGCGGGAATCCCCCGCCAGGTGCGCTACATGCTGGCCGTCGGGCTGGCGCTCGCGGTGACCTCCACAGCCCAGGCGCACGCCCCGGCAGCCGAGATCGGCCCGCTGGTCAGCAGCGCCGCCGAGCAGCTGGTGATCGGTGCCGCGCTGGGATTCGTCACCCGATTGCTGTTCAGCGCAATCGAGTCGGCCGGCTCACTGATCGATCTGTTCGGCGGCTTCTCGCTGGCCTTCGCCTATGACCCGCTGTCAGCGAACAACACGTCGATCTTCGGAAAGTTCTACGGCCTGATCGCCACCACGCTGATCTTCGCCACCGGCGCGCACCTGATCATCATCCAGGGATTCCTGCGTACCTTCGCCACCATGCCGCTGGACGGCTCGCTGAACATGTCGCACCTGGGCACCTCGCTCGTGCACGGCGTGACCGGCATGTTCGTCGCCGCCCTGCAGATCGCCGCGCCGCTGATCGTGGTGTTGTTCATGTCCGACCTCGCCCTTGGTCTGCTGAGCCGAATCTCGCCGCAACTCAACGTCTTCCAGCTGAGCTTTCCGCTGAAGATCATGCTCACCCTTGGCCTGGTCGGACTGAGTTTTGCCTTGCTACCTCGAATCGTCATGGAAATGGCCAACTCGACGGCAGAGCTCGTGACGCGGTTGGGGGTCGGTGCCTGATGGCGGGTAAACCGGCGGGTGAGAAGTCGGAGAAAGCGACTCCGCAGAAACGGAAGAAGGCCAGGCGGGAAGGTCAGATCTCGCACTCGCACGAGCTGGGATCGTGGTTGTCCGTCCTGGCCGCGACCTTCGTGCTTCCGATGGTGGCCAAGTCCCTGATGAGCGACAGCCGGATCACCATGGTGCAGCTCGGCGCCCTGATCGAGGACCCTCAGGTCGGCAGGGCGATCGGGATCGCGCGGGACTCGATGATGCACGGTGCTCTCGCGGTAGCGCCGCTGGCCGCCCTGGTGCTCGCAACGTCTGTAGCCGCATCGGCTTCGCAAGGTGGCGTACACGTCGCGCCGAAATTGCTGATGCCCAAGTTCAGCCGGATGAACCCCCTGAACGGCGTCAAGCGGATGTTCGGGCCGCAGGGCGTCTGGAGCATGGTGAAATCGCTGATCAAGGTCGCTGTGATCGGGGGCGTCACTTATCTGTCGGTGAAGAATCTGGTTCCGACGCTGATGGCATCGGGATCATTGCCGCTGACCAGCGTGCTCGACGAGGGCATCGCGGCCAGCGTGAAGCTGCTCCGATGGGGTGCGGTCGCCGGGGTGGTGCTGTCCTTCGCCGACGTCGCCGTGGTCCGTAAGCGCAACAACAAGCAGCTGAAGATGACCAAGCAGGAGGTCAAGGAGGAACACCGCCAGTCCGACGGTGATCCGCTGCTGCGTGGTGCGATCCGGTCCCGGGCATTGGCGATCAGCCGAAACCGGATGATGGCCGACGTGCCGCTGGCAGATGTCATCGTGGTCAACCCGACCCACGTTGCTGTTGCCCTGAAGTATGACCCGGAGCGTGGCGCGCCTCGGGTGGTAGCCAAGGGCGCCGATCATGTCGCCACCAGGATCCGCGAGCTTGCCGACAAGCACCGCATTCCGATGGTCGAGGACATTCCGCTGGCTCGGACGATGTATGCGACCTGCGACATCGGTCGTGAGATCCCCGCCGATCTCTACCAAGGTGTTGCAACGGTGCTGGCCTTCGTCATGCGACTGAAGAAGCGTGGCTCCGCGGCCGGCATGCACCGCCTCGCCAACGCGTGACGGCTGCGCGCACCCGCCGCTATCGGTCAGTCACCCGCTTCCGATCGGCTGACGAACCACACCGGGATCGCCAGCAACGCGACCGCGCCCACCACACCCGCGGTTTGCAGCGCGACCGATGAATCGATCCTGCCTAGCGTCGACGTCACCGCGATCAACACGGCGGCACCGGCGGAGGCCAGGAGCATGCGTAGCGACCATTTACGCACTACTGACCAGGACAGCTGCGCCGTCAACGGTGCCGCCGCGGCCAGCGCGCAGCAGGTGTGCAGCAGGTACAAGCCATAACCGAACGCGATGGTGCGTGGCAATTCCGGTGTTGCCTGCCAGCCTGCTGAGGCAAGCCAGCCGCCGACCGCGCCTGCCAACGCCAGTCCCGATCCCGCAGTTGCCGGTGCGACAAGGGCGATCGCGATTCCGATGATGGTCACCGTGGCCAACAACCGATGCTGGTGTGCGGGTAACAGCAGCAGCGCGGTACCTGCCATGACTTCGACGAGACGCACCGACAACCCGGTGACCACCGAGCGGTACCCGCCGGGCGCAACGTTGACGAGGCGTTGCATCCGGTGGTGCAGGGCGTCGGGGAGCAGCAACTTCATTGCCAGGATCCGCTCATCGGCGCACCCGCGGCGCCCGGGCTGACCTGCTCAAGCCGGTCAGCACCTCATCGAGGCTGCCAGGTCCGCGCCAGGGCACCACCGGTACGCCGCGTTCGACGAGCGCCTGCGTAATGTTGCTGCGCTCGAGCAGTTTCATCCGCCAGGCGATGTCGGTCCACTCCTGTGGCTCGGGCAACTGCACCTTCTCCGGCAAGGTGTCCACCACCAGTACCGATCGTCCCGACCTTGCCAGCGCCGCAGCGTGAGCAGGAACGTCCGAACCGAGCAGCGGTGTGAGGATCACGATCAGCGCGCGGTCCTTGATCGAAGACAGCGCGCGATCCACTCCCGCCTCGGCGACCTCGCCGGGCTGCAGGTCGAGCAACACGTTCATCAGTCCGAACAGCTGCCCCCGTCCACTGCGCGACATCGCAGGACGCCCGGAACGGCCGAGGTTGATCAGACCGACGCGATCACCGTCGCGCAGGTAGTGCTCGGCGATCGCGGCGGCGGCCCGGACCGCGACGTCCAAAGTGCTCGCCGACCCATGCACGCCACCGCTGATCCCGATATCCACCGACGGGTCGAGCACCAGCACCATCTCGATGTCGCGATCGGAATACGTGGTCGTCACATGCAACGATCCGGTCCGCGCGGAAACCGGCCAGTTGATCCGATGCAACCGGTCTCCCATCGCGAACTGCCGAACGCCGGCGAGGTCGCTGCCCTCCCCTGGCCGCCGCGAGCGGTGCCCACCGACGATCCCGCCCGCGATCGGGATTGCGTCTATAGCATCGAAGGAATCCTGCAACGGCGCTGTCGAGATGCTCAGCCGGTTCTCGCTACGACTTGAGGCGTGCAGCAGACCGAGCGCTGTGGTCGAAGTGACGTGGACCGGCCCGATCGAGCCACGGCCCCAGCGCAACGCCGTCAACGGCCACGACACCGTGACGGTCTTGTCCGCAGCGACGGCCAGGCAATGGTCCCAGCCGCCACCGGTCAGCTCGATCCAACCCTCGATCGGTGTCTCCAGTCGGACCAGGTCCAGCTCGTCGGCGGCGCTCACCTGAAGATTCAGACGGGTCAGCTGTCCTTCGCGAAGCATCGCGTTGTCCGACACGATGCGCACCGCGGCCGCTTGCCGTGCGCGGCCGCCGATGGCGAACAAGACCGAGCATGCCAACGGCAATGCGATGATCAGCAGGTCCTGCCGACGCAGAAGCACCGCCAGTATCAGCAGCGCGGACAGGATTCCGATCGCCGTACTGAACGCCCTGGTCGGCAACCATCGGGTCCGATCCGGCGAGCTCACTCGTCGCCCCAGCGTTCGGCGTGGGCCCTCATCGCACCGGTGCCGCCTGAGGTGCCGGTACTTCGGACAGCACGGAAGAGATCACGTCCACCGACGACATCTGACGCATCCACAGTTCCGGACGAAGCGTCACCCGATGTGCCAACGCAGCGACCGCCACAGCCTTGACATCCTCGGGCGTGACGAAGTCACGGTGGTTGATCAAGGCGAATGCGCGGGCCACCAGCATCAACGCCAGCGATCCGCGCGGCGACGATCCGACCAGCAGATGCTGATGGAATCGGGTCGCGTCAACCAGGTCGACGCAGTAGCCGGCCACACTGTCCTCGACAGAGATCGTCTCGACGAGTTGCTGCACGGCACGCAGCCCGGCAGCGTCGAGAACCTGATCCAGCACGGAGGCTTCGCTGCGCCGCTCGACCCTGCGTTGCAGGACTTTGAGCTCCTCGTTCTTGGTCGGGTACCCGAACGACACCCGCACCAGGAACCGGTCCAGCTGTGCTTCCGGCAATGGATACGTGCCCTCGTACTCGATCGAATTCGCGGTCGCGATGACATGAAACGGGTCGGGCAGCTCGAAGGTTCGTCCCTCGACGGTGACCTGCCGCTCCTGCATCGCTTCCAGCAGCGCGGCCTGGGTCTTGGGCGGCGTTCGGTTGATCTCGTCGGCCAGCACCATTCCGGCGAACAGCGGGCCAGCCCGGAACTCGAACTCACCGCTGCTCTGGTTGTAGACGAACGAACCGGTGACATCGGATGGCAACAGGTCGGGCGTGAATTGGATGCGGCGGAACTCCAGGCCGAGTGCCTGGGCAAAGCAGCGAGCGGCCAGCGTCTTTGCCAGACCGGGGTTGTCCTCGATCAACACATGACCCCCGGCCAGGATGCCGGCCAGAATCAACTGCAGCCGGCCGTGTTTGCCGACCACCGCACGCTCGACCTGCGCCAGTACCGCATCACACGTCGCCGCTGCTTCAGTGACGCTGGGCAACTGTGCAACACCGGCCGGGCTGCCCACGTCAGATCCTGGCGCGTTCATAACCTCTCGATTCCACTGATCCAGCGAGTCAGTTGGGGCTTGCTCGGCCCGCTCACCTGTCGTTCCGTCGCGTCAGGCATAGCACTTGTCAGCTCCCACAACTCGTCTCCCAGTAGCGCCCGCGCCTTGTCGGGGTCTCGCCTGAGGTCTATTCCGTGCTTGTGACGTAGCCGGTCGGCCATCAGCTCGAGCAGCGCGGGTCGAACGTTGCGATCGAACCTGGACAGGTCTGCAGCTCCGGCGCCCAGCCTGCGCTCAAGGGTGCGTAACTCGCGGAACTGGCCGCGTGCCGCGAGCGGAGCCGGTTCGGGCCGGATCAGCGACGGACTCACCTCGGCCATGCTGCCTGTCACCACCTGCACCAGCACGAATCCGGCCACGGCTACCGCGATGCACAACGCCGGCCGCGGATGGGCGCCGCCGGCCGCACCGATCAGCCAGACTCCGATGCCCACAGCCAGCCCGATGACCGCTGCGACCGCTACCCGTGACCACAGCCCGCGCCAGTGTGGTGGTTGCGGGACGGTCATCGCTCACCGCCTCGTCCTGTCCGGGCGTCGCGTAGCTCGCCGCGAAGTTGCTCCAGGTCCGTCCTGGCCTGCTCGATCAACTCCGGCGTCATCCGATGCCGCGAGAAACGGGCTTCTCGGTACAGCGCGGCCAGTCGGTCCAGCGGTTGCTGACTCACCGGAAGCTCGGCGACCAGACGGCCGACCAGCTCGGTCGACGTCCCGGACGGTGCGGGCCGCACGCCGACGCCGGTAGCTAGCTCTTCGAGCCGGATCCAACACGAGATGATCGCGGAGTCCGCCTGGCGCCGATGCACCCCGGCGAGCGTGTCATCGATGACTCGCGATACCGAACCGGCCAGATCTTTAAGGGCAACTTCGTCCGGCGGCGGCGCGCGACGCTGATGGCTGCGTCTGGACCACTTGAGATTCAACAGTCGCGACACGATCGCTCCGGCCACCAAGACGACCGCCAGCGTGAGAGCCAACCGCAACAGGAATTTGACGGCCCTGCCGATGAATCCCCAGCCATGACGGTGCTGCGGCGACACGTTCGGCCGGATGTCCTGTTGAGCCGATCGCGACGAGGTAGCGGTCGCGGTCGGTCCGGACACTGCGGTTCGCGACACGGTCGGCCCGGACGGCGAGGCGCCAGTGTGCACCGCGAGGACGACGAACAGGAACCCCAGGACCGCGGCGGCAACGAGCAATTGATCGGCAAGACGCGGCCGGACGGTCAACCTCACCCGCTGTCGACCACCGGACTGGCTCGTCGAACTGCTCACGAGAGCCGACCCTAACGGCGATCGGCCGCCGGATCGTCCGCGTTTGCCGTTCCGTGACCTCGTCGCCGTGTCATCGCGTCGGCAATTCGCCGCCAGAGGGCGCCGCAGATCAGGCCAGCGCGGCGGTCAGGTCGGCCAGCAGATCCTCGATGTTCTCGATCCCGACGCTGAGCCGGACGAGATCGGCCGGCACCTCCAACGGCGAACCGGTCACGCTGGCGTGAGTCATCCGACCGGGATGTTCGATGAGCGACTCGACACCACCCAGCGACTCACCGAGGGTGAACACGTGGGCCAACTCGCACACCTTCAGGGCTGCGTCCTCGCCCCCACGCATCCGGAACGAGACCATGCCGCCGAACCCGGCCATCTGCCTGGCGGCGATGTCGTGGTTCGGGTGTTCGGGTAAGCCCGGGTAAAGCACGCTGGTCACAGCAGGGTGACTGGTCAGAAAGTCGACAACCCGTGCCGCGTTCGAGCAGTGCCGATCCATCCGTACCCCGAGGGTCTTGATGCCGCGCAACACCAGCCAGGCGTCGAACGGCCCGCTGATCGCTCCCATCGCGTTCTGGTGGAACGCGATCTGCTCGCCCAGCTCGCCATCCCTGGCGACCACCGCACCGCCGACGACGTCGGAGTGGCCGCCGAGGTATTTGGTGGTCGAGTGCAGTACCAGGTCCGCTCCCAGGCTCAGCGGCTGCTGCAGGTATGGCGAGGCAAAGGTGTTGTCGACAACCAGTTTGGCGTTGTTCTGCTGGGCAATCCCCGCGATCGCCGCGATATCGGCGATGTTGAGCAACGGGTTGGTCGGCGTCTCGACCCAGATCACCGTCGTGTTCGGGCGCACCGCGGCCGCAACCGCTGACGTGTCATGCATCGCGACCGGTGTGTAATCGACACCCCAGCGGTTCAGCACCCGCGCGACCAGCCGGAATGTCCCGCCATAGGCATCGTCGGGCAGCAGGACGTGATCGCCCGGATTGCAGATGGTGCGCAGCACGGTGTCTTCGGCGGCCAACCCGGATGCGAATGCCAGCCCACGTGCGCCGCCCTCGAGTGCGGCCAGGCATTCCTCCAGCGCGGTCCGGGTGGGGTTGGCGCTGCGCGAGTATTCATAGCCGCCGCGCAGACCGCCAACACCGTCCTGCTTGTACGTCGAGGTCTGATAGATCGGCACCACCACTGACCCGGTCAGTGGGTCCGGTTCCTGGCCGGCGTGGATGGCGCGAGTGTTGAAGCCACTGGTGTCATAAGCGTCGCTGCCCATGGCGCTCACCGTACTGGCTGTGGATCGACGTCCGACAGCCGATGTGCGCCACCGAGCTCGACCTGGCAACGCACAGCAACGCACAGCGGGACGCCCTTGCTGACTGCTCAGCATCGCCTACATGCCGGCGAGGTGGCCCAGCAGGTCTTGGCGGGTCAGCACACCGGTCGGCTTTCCGTCCACGTGCACCAGCAGCGCATCGGCAGCGCCCAACGCGGTGATCGCGCTCGACACCGGCTCCCCGGATCCGATGATGGGCAGAGCGGGCGACATGTGCTTTTCAAGCGGGTCGGCCAACGCGGCGGTGCCTGCGAACAAGGCATCGAGCAGCGCCTTCTCCGATACCGACCCGATCACCTCGCCGGCGGTGATCGGCGGCTCTGCCTTCACGACCGGCATCTGCGACACCCCGTACTCGCGCAGGATGTCGATCGCCTCCCGCACCGTCTCGTTCGGGTGGGCATGCACCAAGGCCGGTGTCTGGCCCGACTTCGCGGTCAGGACGTCGCCGATCACCTCTTCGCCGACTGTCTCCATGAAGCCGTAGTCACTCATCCAGGTGTCGGAGAAGATCTTCGACAGGTAACCGCGGCCGCCGTCTGGCAGCAGCACCACGATCACGTCGTCCTTGGTGGCCCGCTCCGCCACTTTGAGCGCGGCGGCGACGGCCATCCCGCAGGATCCGCCGACCAGCAAGCCCTCTTCGCGCGCCAGCCGCCGGGTGATCTCGAACGACTCGGAGTCCGAGATCGCGATGATGTCGTCAGTGATGGTGCGGTCGAACGCGTCCGGCCAGAAGTCCTCACCGACGCCTTCGACCAGGTAGGGCCGGCCCGTGCCGCCGGAGTACACCGAACCCTCCGGGTCCGCACCGATCACCTGCACCCAGCCCTCGGATGCCTCCTTGAGGTATCTGCCAGTGCCCGAGATGGTGCCGCCGGTACCGACGCCGGCCACGAAATGGGTGACCTTGCCCTCGGTCTGGTCCCAAATTTCCGGCCCGGTCGTCTCGTAGTGCGAAAGGGGGTTGTTCGGGTTGGCGTACTGGTTCGGCTTCCATGCGCCGGGAACCTCACGGGCCAGCCGGTCGGAGACCTCGTAATAGGACCGCGGATCCTTCGGATCAACCGCAGTCGGGCAGATGACCACTTCGGCGCCGTAGGCCTTCAAGGTGTTGATCTTGTCGACGGCAACCTTGTCCGGCAGCACGAAGATGCAGTTGTAGCCGCGTTGCTGGGCAACGATGGCCAGTCCCACACCGGTGTTGCCCGATGTCGGCTCGACGATGGTGCCGCCCGGTTTCAGCTCACCGGACTCCTCTGCTGCATCGATCATCCGTACTGCGATCCGGTCCTTCACCGAGCCGCCGGGATTGAAGTATTCGACCTTGGCCAGCACGATCGGTGCGTTTTCGGGGTCGAGATGACTCGTCAGGCTGCGGAGCTGTACCAGCGGGGTGTTGCCGATCAGGTCCACCAGGGATGTGTAGTAGCGCATGGGGCAAAGGCTAACCTGCAAAGAGGAGGCCTAAACATGAGTCGCGCTAGTCGTGCACGTCGAGTCGTTACCGCAGCCGCATACGGCGGTGGCGGTCTCGGTGCGCTGGGGGCAGCAGCCGTGGGGGTTATCTACGGCGAGTCGAAGCTGGCCAGGCGCCGCATCGCACCGGCGGAGACCGATCCACCCGCAGCTGACGGCCAGTGGCGGGCGCCGGGCGTGAAGAACAAGCAGCGCGACATTGTGTTGGCAATGCTCGGCGACTCATCCGCGGCCGGCTATGGCACCCACACCGACGTCGAGACACCGGCCGCTCGGATCGCTGTCGGGTTGTCCGCGCTCTCGCGCCGACCGGTTCGGCTGGTCAATGTGGCGGTGGTCGGCGCGCAGTCCTCCGATCTCGTCGGGCAGGTCGAACGGGTGCTTCCCGAGTTGCCTCAGCTGGCAGTGATCATGATCGGCGCCAACGATGTCACCCACCGGGTGCGGGCCTCGGAATCGGTGCGGCACCTGACCGCGGCGATAAAGCTGCTGCGCGAGCATGACGTCGAAGTCGTGGTCGGCACCTGCCCGGATCTCGGCACCATTCGCCCGATCGCTCAACCACTGCGCTGGCTGGCCCGTCGGCTGTCCCGGACGCTGGCCGCGGCGCAGGCGGTGGCCGTAGTGACAGCCGACGGCCGCGCTGTCAGCCTCGGCGACATCCTCGGCCCGGAGTTCGCGACTCAGCGCGACTACTTTTCCGACGACCAGTTCCATCCATCAGCGACCGGGTACGCCCGCGCAGCCGACGTGCTGTTGCCCTCGGCCGCGGACGCTCTGGGCCTGCTCACCACCGCAACGCACGCCGGGCCGTTCACGTCCACTCGCGCCCGTCCGGTGACCAAGGCTGCCGCCAGGGCCGCAAGCCATCCGGGTACGGAGATCGCCGCAGCCGAAGTTCGGGGCGAGGCGAGCGGGCGCCGCGGACCGTGGGCCCGCCTGATCCGGCGTCGAACCTCGGGCGTGATACCTGCCACGCAGGCTGACACCGAGCACTTCGAGCCTGCAACCATCAGTGAGACCGATACTGCCCAGTAACTAGCTACCGGAGGCACCTGGCATGGCCGAAGTAGTCATAGTCGCGACCGCCCGTTCACCGATCGGACGAGCCGGCAAGGGGTCCCTCACCGAACTGCGGCCGGACGATCTGGCGACGCAAATCATCGCGGCGGCGTTGGCCAAGGTGCCCGAACTCGATCCGCACGACATCGACGACTTGATGCTCGGCTGTGGTCTGCCCGGCGGCGAGCAGGGCTACAACATGGCCCGGATCGTGGCCGTCGAACTCGGCTACGACTTCCTGCCGGGCACCACCGTCACGCGCTATTGCTCGTCGTCGTTGCAGACCTCCAGGATGGCGTTGCACGCCATCAAGGCTGGCGAGGGCGAGGTGTTCATCTCGGCAGGAGTCGAGACCGTCTCGCGATTCGTGAAGGGCTCCTCCGACGGCTTGCCCGACACCCAGAACCCGATCTTCGCCGAGGCCAGTGCTCGCACCGCGAAGGTGGCGGCCGAGGGGGCCTCCCAATGGCATGACCCACGCGAGGACGGCGGATTGCCCGACGCCTACATCGCGATGGGGCAGACCGCTGAGAACCTGGCGCTGCTCAAGGGTGTCTCCCGAGAAGACATGGATCACTTCGGCGTCCGCTCGCAGAACCTGGCCGAGAAGGCCACCGCGGACGGCTTCTGGGCACGCGAGATCACTCCGGTCACCACTCCGTCCGGAACTGTGGTGTCCACCGATGACGGACCGCGTGCCGGCGTGACCTACGAAGGCGTCTCCGGCCTCAAGCCGGTCTTCCGGCCGGACGGACGGATCACCGCCGGAAACTGCTGCCCGCTCAACGACGGGGCGGCCGCCCTGATCATCATGAGTGAGAGCAAGGCCGCCGAACTGGGCCTGACCCCGCTAGCGCGCATCGTTTCCACCGGCGTCACGGGACTGTCTCCGGAAATCATGGGCCTCGGGCCGGTCGAGGCGTCGAAGCAGGCGTTGCGCCGGGCAGGTATGTCGATCGGTGACATCGATCTTGTGGAGATCAACGAGGCCTTTGCCGCACAGGTGATTCCGTCATATCAGGATCTCGGCGTCGATCTCGATCGGCTCAACGTAAACGGCGGCGCGATCGCGGTCGGGCACCCGTTCGGCATGACCGGTGCGCGGATCGCAACCACTCTGATCAACTCGTTGCAGACCCACGACAAGCATTTCGGGCTCGAGACGATGTGCGTCGGTGGTGGCCAGGGCATGGCCATGATCATCGAACGCCTCTCGTAGCCAGCACCGCCAGCCTGCACACCGAAGACGGCCCACCCTCGACATTGAGGGTGGGCCGCTTTCCTATCGCCGTCGTTCAGCCCGCTCAGGCTGAACGAGCTAGTTTCTGTTGGCGCCTGCGAAGTAGCTCAGCAGTCGCAGGATCTCGAGGTACAGCCAGACCAAGGTGACCAGCAGACCCCAGGACAGGTACCAGCCGTACTTCTCATCCACACCGCGCCGGACGCTCTGCTCGATCATGTCGAAGTCGACCACCAGGTTGGCGGCGGCGATGACGATGCACAGCAGGCTGAATCCGACGGCGAGTGGGAAGTTGGTCTGCGGATCACGCAGGCCCAGGCCGCCCGAAGTGAAGATGCCGGCGACCAGGTTCACCACCATCAGACCGACCGCGCCGAGAGTGGCCGCGAAGACGATCTTCGTGAACTTCGGGGTAACCCGAACCGCGCCGGTCTTGTAGACCAGCAGGACGCCACCGGCGACCATGATCGTGCCCGTGATCGCCTGGATGACGATGCCCGGCCACGCCTTGTTGAACAGTTCGCTGATCGCGCCGAGCGCCAGGCCTTCCAGGGCGGCGTATGCGATGGTGGTGACCGCGTTGGCCTTGCCGGAGAACGCCATGTACAGGCCTAAGCCGAGGGCGCCGATGAAGCCGACCCCGGTGACAGCTCCGGCAGCACTGTTCGGAAACACGAACCAGGCGATGCCCGCGGCCACCAGTACGGTGCTGATGAGCACCAGCGACCTGGTCACCACGTCATCGAGAGTCAGGTACCGGGCGGGCGCCTTGGGTTGGCCATATGCCGGCGGCTGCTGACCGTAGGAAGGCTGGGCGTACCACTGGTTGAGCTGGTCGGCCGACGGGGGCGGTGGCGCAACAGGCCCGCGAGGTGCGGCCTGTTTGGTCATATTCACACCCGGTTGCCCGGTCTTCTCGAAACCCCGCAGGACAGGGTTACTGGCCACGTTCGTCGCCTCCTCGGTACCGCGCCTGCTTTCGGCGCGACTGATGCTTCCTATTGCGCCGAGCACATCCCGGGTGCTCGGTCAAAGGCTAAACGTACGAAGGGGGCTGCGCAGTTCCCTGCGTGGAGTTCCCGTGAACCTGTTGCAATGCGCGGGCCCGTGCCAACCCGCTGCCCCCTTGACCAACCATACCCCTAGGGGGTATCAACGTGGGTATGGCTTACACGTGGCACGCCCTCGGTCATGCCCTCGCCGTCACCGGGTCGATGACGTGGCAGGTCACCTGGTCGCTGATCCTGGGATTCACGTTGTCCGCGGTTATCGAGGCGTTGGTGCACAAATCGACCGTCGCCCGGCTGCTGCCTGACGATCGGCCCCGCAGCCTGGTCATCGCGACCGGTCTCGGTGCCGCCTCGTCGTCCTGCTCGTATGCCGCGGTGGCGCTGGCCCGTTCGCTGTTTCGTAAGGGCGCCGACTTCACCGCGGCGATGGCGTTTCAGTTCGCGAGCACGAACCTGGTGATCGAACTGGGCCTGATCCTGGCAATGCTGATGGGCTGGCAGTTCACCCTCGCCGAGTTCGTGGGCGGACCCTTGATGATCCTTTTCCTCGCGTTGCTGTTCCGGCGGTTCCTGACGACCAGGTTGCGGGACGCGGCCCGGGTCCAGGCCGAGCGGGCGGTGGCCGGCTCGATGGAGGGCCACGCCGCGATGGACATGAGCGTCACCGGCGACGGGAGCTTTCTACGGCGGCTGGCCAGCCGGGACGGGCTCACCGCGGTCAGTCACAACTTCGTGATGGAGTGGGCCGCGATCCTGCGGGATCTCGTCATCGGCCTGCTGATCGCCGGTGCGGCCGCGGCCTGGATCCCGGACACGTTCTGGCAGCACCTGTTCTTCAGCGGACATCCATTGCTGGCCAAGATCTGGGGGCCGATCATCGGACCGTTCGTAGCAATGGCTGCATTCGTGTGCTCGATCGGCAATGTCCCGCTGGCCGCCGTGTTGTGGAACGGCGGCATCAGTTTCGGCGGCGTGGTCAGCTTCATCTTCGCCGACCTGCTGATCATCCCGCTGCTGCTGATCTACAAGAAGTACTACGGCGCGAAGATGGCCCTGCTGCTGTTCGCAACGTTCTACGCGACGATGGTGGCGGCCGGCTACGTCATCGAGCTCGTCTTCGCACCGCTGGGCCTTGTCCCGAGCACCCGGCATGCCAGCGTGGGCGAGAACGGCATCCGGTGGAACTACACCAGCGTGTTGAACATCGTGTTCCTACTCGTTGCCGCCGTCCTGCTGTGGCGTTTCTTCACCACCGGCGGCCGCGCAATGCTGGCAATGATGGGCGGCGGCCCGGACGATATGGCCTCGGCCGAGCACCACCGGCATCAGTGATGCCGGTCTGAACGCGGCCGCTGCAGCGTGAACGACTCGAAGGCCTGCAACTGGCCGTCCGGTCCGAGCACGTCGTAATACGTGACCTGCAGGGACGTCAGCGAGCCGGGTGACTTGCCCGGGTCGACGGTGAACGCCGCGAATCCGTATGAATGAGCGGCGTTCCGCACCGCCGACCACAGGGCGTTCTCCTTGACGTAGATCGGCGGTCGCTTGCCGGTGCTCGGATCGGGAGCGCCGACCGCGGTGATCACCCGGCACGCAGGCGGGGTGAAGAACAGCTTGTTGGACGGCGCGGACGTTCCGCCGCCGCCGATCACCATGTGCACCGTGCCGCGGGTGGTGTCGATGACGTCGGTGTCGGTCGCGGCCGCTATCGGGGTGAGTGTCTCGTTGGATGCTTGACCGCGAACTGGGTGCGAGCGCTCGTAGTGGTGCTCGTGTCCACACACCACCAGGTCCACGCCGTACTTGTCGAACAGTGGCACCCATTCCTGCCGGATGCCCAGGTCGGCACCGTTGAACTGGTCCGCCGTGCTGATCGCCACCTGGTGCATGCACACCACGATCCAGTCGATGTCGCGGTTACCACGGCTGGCGGCCAGTTCGGTTTCCAGCCAGGCGCGCTGGGCACCGTTGGAGTAGCCGCGGACGTAGCTGTTACCGGCGTCCTGGTAACAGACATCGTCGTTGGCGATGCTGATTACTCGCACCGATCCAGCGGTGAAGGCGTACCACAGGCCACGAGTGGTATCGGTCTGTCCGGAGGCGGGCGGCACGGAGAAGTAGGTCTGGTACGCCGCGTAGCCGATCGGGCCGTTGCCCAGCTCGTTCTCGTGATTGCCTGCCGCCGGCATCCAGGGCCGGTTGCGTGCGCTGCGGCTGTTGTTCTGCCAGAAGTCCGACCAGGTGCGCACCCGGTCCTGGGCGAGGTTGGCGTAACAGAGATCGCCGTTGAACAGGTGGAACAGGGGCTGAACCCGTTCGACGCCGGCCGTGGTGTCACCGGCCGAGGGCGAGCCGAGGTTGTCGTTGACGTAGGGCGGGCTCGCGAGGGTTACGCCGGCCGGCGGCGTGTACACCTTGCCCACGGTCGGGGTGCCCTGATCACCGAAGCTGGTAAAGGTGAAACTCGCGCGGCCGCGCGGCGCGGTGCGGAACGTGCCGAAGTCCGGGTCGGCACCGTCGTGGATCGCGGCGTAGCCGTAATCGGTGCCTGACTGCAGTGCGTTCAGCGACGCGTGATGGGCGTACACGACGCGTCCGGACTTGGCATCGGTGTAGTTGACGGTTCGTGCGAACACGCTGCGCTCGTAGGAGCCGTCGGGCCGACCGAGCAGCACCCGCGGTCGTTGCACCGGCTCGAGGGAATGCCAGGACACCACGACCTCTCGGGACGCATCGGCACCGAACTGCAGGTGCAGGCCGGCGACCTGTGGGCCGAGACCGTTGCGGTCCGGCGTGTGCGCGGTGGCGCTGGGCGTAGCCGCGTCAGCGGTGTTGCCCAGCCAGGACTGCGCCACCAGCCCGGCGGCGGCGGCTCCTGCGGCGGTGAGGATGCCGCGTCTGGTGACGCCTGCGGAAAAGATCGCTTCGTCGTCGTCGCCGTCGGCGTTGTGGGCGGTGTCGGGGTCTCGGTCGGTCATGTCCAGCACGCTGCCGGTCGGCGACATCGAACTCGCAACACCCAAGTGAACCTGCGCCGAACGTCGGTGGTCCAATCCTGAACCTTCGTACAAGCGACAACGCGGCGAGCATGAATGAGGATCCATGCCGGATGCGGGGCGCAATCCTCACGCTGCATCCCTGACACTGCCTAGCCGTCGCCGAAGATGGCGACGGACGGTAGACGGTCTGCTACTCGACTGATGCTTGTTAGTTAGGCGTCAAAGCGAGCATGCTCAGGCTCTGGTCAGACGATGGGGCGCAGGTCGCAGTGGCACTCGGGGAAGGCTGCCGCAGACCGCGCCTCTTCGTTCGCGGCAGGACCGGCTCCGTTCTGTCGTCCCCCACCCCGAAGGACGGAGCCGGTCCACCCAGCTAAGTGTGGGAGGACCCGAACCGACGTACATGCGTCTAGCGGATCGCTTTCAACGGTGGTCTTGCGAACTGTAAGCGCCATAAGCACCCGCCGGGACGTTGAGACCGACGGATCATGGAAAGCCACCATCGGCCAAACACCAGACCTCTAACTGCGGTCACCTGCTGGGCGCCGGCGAGACTGAACACGTGGGCACCATGCAGTCGAATCGCATCGAGTTCACGCACGTTGCGGCACATCGTTGGATTCACGGTTAGAACCATCCAACCGCGCTGACCCGCGAACTCGATCCACTCGACGTCCTTCACCGCTTCGGAGCGGCCGGGAAAGACATCCTCAAGTGCATGGGCATTGAACCCTGCGTCTCGGAGAGCCTTAGCGAACTCTGGCTTGAGAGACCGGTCGACGAGGATTCCTGGCTTACGCCGCCGTGGCGAGCCATTCGCGGTTGCGATCAACGAGAGCCGCCTCGTCGTGTGTCAGGCCGTAGCCTTCCGCCACCTCGGCGATCGTCTCGTCAGCCAGCAGCGAGCCCACCACCGACAGGATCGGAACCCTGTTCCTGCGAAATGACATCCTGCCGGAGTTGAAGCGTGGGTCGATCTCGATCAGATCGGACTTGAGGAGCGGGGGCCTGTAGGCGCCAGTCAAGTCGTCCGCCCAAGGCACGAGCTCCACGAGGTACGGTTCGACAACCTCGCGAGCCGCCATCTGCCTGTCCAGCAGCCGCTCCAACTCGTCGTCGCGTTCGAAAAACACGTCTATGCCGTCGCTGACGAGTTTTGGCTCGCCAACGCATACTCGTCGCCGGATTCCTCGCGGAGATACTTCGCGAAGGCAGAGATCTTCGGCATCGACACGTGCATTTGGCGCAGACCCCGGGCAGTATGGGCCTCTGCCAATCCCACCAGTGAGATCGAGGGCCAGCCTCGAGCTTCCGCACCGGCCACATGCATCACCGCATCGCGTTGTGAAGACGAGTTCATCCACGAATACACGGTCGGTCGGGGCATGCCAATGAGCCGAGACACCTCGGTTGCCGTAACTAGGGGCGCCAAACGAGGGTCGTCTTTGGATCTCATGTCGTCGCCCTCCCTCTCGCGTCATCATGACAGCACACGAGCCCGACAATCTGTCCGGACGTGATCATGGGGCTGGATCATGCCAGAACAGTCTCCGGTCTCCGCGCGTCCGGCTGCATCTGCGGCACGGCCGAGCGTCGATGCTGCTCGCCTTGTTTACGGGTACCCCCGGTCGGACTCGAACCGACACTGGACGGATTTTAAGTCCGTTGCCTCTGCCATTGGGCTACGGGGGCGGCGCGGCCGAGCATATCGGCGCACACCCGTTGGCCCACCCAGCAGTCTCAGGTTCCGACCCGCCAGTCGTCCGGCCGTGGACCCCTCCCGAGCAACCACCGGATCGCTGCAGCGCTGCGTGTCGCGGCATTCCCGTCGCCGTACGGATTGAACCGCGATTGCGGAAGCGAGGAGTCACCAAGCCGCTTGCTCACTGCCTCGACCATGAGATCCCCGTTCAGACCGACCAAGGTCGACCAACCGGCCTCGACACCTTCCGGTCGTTCGGTGACGGCGCGTGCGACCACAACCGGTAACCGCAACGATGGAGCTTCCTCTTGTATGCCACCCGAATCAGTGAGCGCAACATCCGCGTGTCGGAGCAAGGTGAGCATGTCGTCGTACGGCAGGGGTGGCAGCAGATCGCATCTGGCAACGCCGCTCAACACGTCGCGAACGTCCTGGGCAACGGCCGGGTTGGGATGTGTCACGACGGCGGCGTGCAACTGCGGGTGCGTGTCGAGCAGCGTTTCCACCGCGCGTGCGACGGTCCGCACACCTTCACCCCACGCCTCTCGACGATGCACCGTCACCGCAAGCAGTTGGCCCCCGCCGGCGTAGGTGATGCCGGTGGCCAGCGGTCGATCGGACAAGCCCGGCAGCAGATGCTGCAACGCGTCGACGACGGTATTGCCGGTCACGACCACGTTGTCACCGACGTGGCCTTCCGCGGCCAGCGCCTGGGCGGCGCGTGCAGTCGGTGCGAGGTAGAGATCGGATAGGCCCGCGAGCAGCACGCGGTTGGTTTCTTCGGGAAACGGCTGGCTCCGGTCGCCGGTGCGTAGACCTGATTCGAGATGGATCACCGGGATCGACAACATCGCTGCCGCCAAGCCGACGGCCATGGCGGTAGAGGTATCCCCCTGGACCAGCACGGCCTGCGGGGATTCTGCCTGCAGGTAGCGGTTTACGGCTGTCACCGCCAATGCGATCAGTTCGTTCAAGCCGCCGTCGATGCGCTGGATATCCAGACAGCGATCCGGCGCGATTCCGAATGGACCGAGCGCTTCCGCTACCCGTCCCGGCTGCTGGCCGGTGTCGACCACCACGGGCGTGATGCCGTGCTTGACGAGAGCGGGAACCACTGGCGCGACCTTCACGGCTTCCGGACGCGTTCCTACGACGAGCGCAACTCTAGGACGTGGCTGTTCCATCTGTTCCCCCCGAATGAACTTGGCCGACGGCGAACCGCCGAAACCGCGTCCTGTGAAGGAAGTGTAAAGTGGAACATCTTGATAGGCAAGGCCGGATTGAGCCGATGAGAGCAGCTCGTCAGGCAAGCTGCGCGGGCTAGCGGCTCAGCGAGCGCTACTCGTGGGCACCTCGGGTACCGCCGTGTCGTGGGCAGCGGCACCGGTGCTCCCGGTCGCGGCAACCCATTCGCCGTGCGGACTTTGCAGCTGTCCGAGCGAGACCACTTCGCGCGGGAAGAACAGCGCAGCGGTCCAGTCCGCCAACACCCGCACCTTCCGGTTGAACGTAGGCACCCGAGCCACGTGATACGTCCGGTGCATGAACCAGGCGAGAATGCCGCGCAATTTGATCGGCAGTCCGAACAGGAAAATCTCGGCAACTCCCCGGTACAAGCCCAGCGATGCAACCGATCCGGCGTAGGCGTGTTCGTAGTCCTTGAGCTGCTCACCGTTGACGGCACGGACCAGATTCCTGCCCAGTACAGCAGCCTGACGCACCGCATGCTGTGCCGAAGGTCCGCACAAGGCATTCGGGTCTTCCTTGATCTTGGACAGGTCCGGGACGGCTGCGCAATCGCCCGCCGAGAACACCCCGGTGACACCGGACACCGTGAGATTCGCCTTGCATATCAGGCGTCCCTTGTCGTCTGACGGCAGATCGGAGGCGGCAACCAACGGGTGCGCCTTCACGCCCGCGGTCCACACCAAGGTGTCGGCCGCGAATTCGTCGCCATCGGACAGCACGATGTGCCCGCCGACAGCGGATTCGAGCCGGGTGCTGAGCCGCACGTCGATCTTGCGCTCGATGAGTCGATCGACGGTGTAGGAAGCCAACCCGACCGACACCTCCGGCATTACCCGATCAGCCGCCTCGATCAGCACCCAACGCATCTCGTCGGCGTCGATCGTAGGGTAGTAGCGACAGGCGTACCGAGCCATGTCCTCCAACTCGGCGATACATTCGATGCCCGCGTATCCCCCGCCGACAAAGGCGAAATTCAGCGCCCGTCGCCGGGCAGCCTCGTCCTCGGTCGAGGCTGCGAAGTCCAGCCGGGACAACACGAAGTTGCGGAGATAGATGGCTTCGCCGATGGTCTTGAAGCCGATGCCCTGCTCTGCCAAGCCAGGGATCGGCAACGTGCGGGCCACCGAACCGGCTGCCACCACCAACATGTCGTAAGCAACCTCGGACCGCTGCCCCTCGATCGGTGCAACCGTGACAACCCGTCGTGCATTGTCGATATCGGTGACCATTGCGGTGATGACGCGGCACTTCTTCAGCACCCGGCGCAGTGGCACCACGACGTGCCGCGGCTCGATGCTGCCGGCTGCCGCCTCTGGCAGAAAGGGCTGGTAGGTCATGTTCGGTTGGGAGTCGATGACGATGATCTCTGCCCGACCTCGGTGCATCTTTCGCTGCGCCTTCAAGGCCGTATACATCCCGACGTACCCGCCGCCGACGATGACGATCTGCTTCGGTCCAGCGCTCATCTGCCAACCACCTCTTCTCGTCAAGAACGAGGCTACCGAGGGCGCAGCGGGCCGTTGTGGTCGGTCTCAGGGCCGGTGCAGGAAGAGCTGTCCGCACTAGACTGCGGCATGTTGCGCACCGCAATACCGAGCAGATGGAGGGCGATTGCATGGCTGGCTCCGGAGGCAGGCTTGCATTCAAATTGCTGACCACCCTGGTTGCGATCCCGATCGGGAGACTAGTCACCAAGGGCACGGCGAAGGCATGGGTCGCGGTGCGGCCCGAGAATCCCCCGCACGATCCCAAGCGCGTCGAAACTACCTGGAAGGACGCGCTCGTCTGGGCGGTCGTTACCGGCTTCGGCAGTGCTATCGCACAACTGCTGACCACCAAGGGTGCCGACACAGCCTGGCGTGGCATCACTGGCCGGCCATCGCCGCGGCCCAAGCCGCCGAAGGCGAAAAAGGCAAAGGGCTCCAAAGGCTCCAAGGGCAACGCCAAGACTGACGGCACCACGATCGCCGACTGACCGTAGCTATAACCGTAGCTAGCTACGACAAGGTATCGGCGGCACGACGATCGATCCCCGTTTGCAGCTATAGCTGGCTGAGCACGATCCCGTCCAAGATGTCGTGTTCGCTGACCAACACCTCGCGAGCGCCTGCGAACTTCATAACGGCCTGCAGGACGAGCGCCCCGCCGCCGATCACATCAACGCGACCCGGGTGCATGACGGGCAACGCAGCGCGCTCACTCCGGCTCATGCTCAGCAACCTGGCGGTCACCTCGCCGACCTGCTGATAGCTGATCGTCGAGCCGTGAATCGCACTCGCGTCGTATGCCCGCAGACCCAACGCGATTGCGGCGATAGTGGTGACCGTGCCGGCCACGCCGACGAACGTGGTCGCGTCGGCGACCGCGACGTGCCGGGCCGCCTGCTCCAGTGCAACACGCAGATCAGCGACCGTCGCCGTGATCTGCTCGCTGGTCGGCGGGTCGGACCGCAGGTGCCGTTCAGTCATCCGAACACAACCGACGTCCATGCTGTACGAGGAGAAAACCCTTGTGTGATAAGCCGATCCGAGTACCAGCTCGGTCGATCCGCCTCCGATGTCGGCGACCAGCATCGGGTCAGCTACCCCCGACAGACCGGCGACGGCTCCGACGAATGACAATGCGGCTTCCTCGGTACCGCTGATCACCTCCGGAGTGACACCGAGCGTTGACTGCACCATCGCGAAGAACTCGTCGGCGTTCGCCGCATCGCGCGATGCAGACGTAGCCACCATCCGTATTGACTCAACGTCAAGGCCGGCGATCGTGCTCGCGTAGTCGACCAGCGCCAACCGGGTGCGCTCGATCGCGGCCGCGGCCAGCCTTCCGGTCCGATCCACGCCCTCGCCGAGCCGCACCACTCGCATCTCACGGTGCACATCGGTCAGCGAGTCCGCGCCAGGTTCAGCGACCAGCAGCCGGATCGAGTTCGTTCCGCAGTCGATGCCGGCGTATCGCATGCGCTATTCCGCCTCGTCGGCTTCATCGGCTTCGGACGAGCCCACGCAAGGACCGCTGGCCCACCATTCCTCCAGCATCGCCAGGGCCTCATCGCCCAGCGGGTTCACGCCGGGTCCGGCAGCTAGCGAATGACCCACCAAGACATGCAGGCACTTGACCCGCCGAGGCATCCCACCGGCGGAGATTCCCTCGATCTCAGCGACATGTCCATGCGTCTCACGCCGAGCGAGGTACGCCTCGTGGGCGCGAAGGTACGCGGCGCGCAACTCGTCATCGACCTTGAGCCGGTCGGTCATCGTGCTCATCAGCCCGGACGCCTCCAGGGTGCCGATCAGCGCGGCCGCCTTCGGACAGGTCAGGTAGTACAGGGTCGGGAACGGCGTCCCGTCCGGCAGCCGCGGCGACGTCTCGATGACGTCGGGATTGCCGCACGGGCAGCGGTGCGCCACCGAGCGGATCGCGCGTGGTTGCCTGCCCAGCTGCGCGGCGACGACCGCACGCTCGCCATCGGTTACCGCAACCTCCGGATCCTCTGACGGACCGTTCACTGCGCTTTGTCGGAATCCTGCACGCTGCCCCACAGCGTCGAATTCCAGCTCGGCCGGTGCCCCGACCGCTGCACGGCTGTCGAGGTCCCGGACGTGCTGGAGCGCGGCGTTCCGTCCGGGTTCAGCACCGTGTACAGCGTGTCGCCGGGTCTGATGTATTGCAGCCTGGCGCGCGCCTGCCGCTGCACGAACGCCGGATCGTTCCACTGATCACGCTCCTGCTGCAACTGCTCGACGCGTGCCTTCAGATCCTGTTCCTGCTGCACCGCCTGGTTCATCGTCTCGCGCCGGGTCAGGTAGGTCTGCAACGGCGATGCCAGGATCACCACCAAGAACAACGACATCGCTGCGATCATCATCGTGCGACCCGTCAGTTGCGGACGACGAATGGTCAGCATCCGTAGCTTGACCCCGTCGTCGCGACCGGTCACCGATTTCGACATTGCTGCCTCATGCCTCCCGAGCGGCAAAGCGCGGGAAAGCGTTGACGCCGGCGTAGCGGGCCGCGTCGTCGAGCTCTTCCTCGATACGCAGCAACTGGTTGTACTTGGCCACCCGCTCCGACCGAGCCGGCGCACCCGACTTGATCTGGCCACAGTTTGTGGCAACGGCAAGGTCGGCGATCGTGGTGTCCTCGGTCTCACCCGATCGATGACTCATCATGCAGCGGTAGCCGGACCGGTGCGCGAGATCCACCGCGTCGAGAGTCTCGGTGAGCGAACCAATCTGATTCACCTTGACCAACAGGGCATTCGCCGCTCCGTTGGCGATGCCCCGAGCGAGCCGTTCCGGGTTCGTTACGAACAAATCGTCGCCAACGATCTGGATGACCTCGTCCAGCTCCGTGGTCAGCGAAATCCAGCCTTCCCAGTCCTCCTCGGACATCGGATCCTCGATGGACACGATCGGGTAGCTGTCGACGAGTTCTTTGTAGTAAGCGACCATCTCTGCGGCCGACTTGGGTGCGCCTTCGAATCGGTAAGCACCATTGGAATAGAACTCGGTCGCGGCGACGTCGAGCGCGAAGGCGATGTCGGTGCCAGGCCGGAGCCCGGTCTGTTCGACGGCTTCGGTGATCACGTCGAGCGCGGTTCGGTTGGACTCGAGGCTGGGCGCGAAGCCGCCCTCGTCGCCGAGCCCGGTCGACAATCCTTTGCTCCTGAGCACGCTCTTGAGTGAGTGGTACACCTCAGCGCCCTGTCGCAAAGCCTCGGCGAAGGTGGCCGCACCGATCGGCGCGATCATGAATTCCTGTACGTCGACATTGGAGTCCGCGTGCGCCCCGCCGTTGAGTATGTTCAGCATCGGGACCGGGAGCAGATGCGCGTTCGGGCCGCCGAGATAGCGAAAAAGCGGCAGGTCCGCTGAGGCGGCTGCGGCCTTGGCCACGGCAAGTGACACGCCCAGAATCGCGTTGGCGCCGAACCTGGACTTGTCGGGAGTCCCGTCCAGGTCGATCAATGCCGCATCGACGAGTCGCTGCTCGCTGGCCTCGAAGCCGAGCAGCTCAGGGGCGATGTCGTCGAGCACCGCGGTGACTGCCTTGGTCACACCCTTACCGCCGTAGCGGTCACCGCCGTCGCGCAGCTCTACTGCTTCGAACGCACCGGTGGAGGCACCCGACGGGACCGCCGCGCGTGCCAGGGTGCCGTCGTCGAGCGCTACCTCGACCTCAACGGTGGGGTTGCCTCGCGAATCCAAGATCTCGCGGGCGCCTACGGCCTCGATACTGGCCACGACTGGTGTCCTCTCGACGTATTCGGCGATGACGCGTCACTCCCACCGCGCGTCGCGGGGAGACCTCGGCAAGCCTATCCGGCCACCGAGGCACAAGCGTGTCTCCCCCGCCGTGGAGTCACGATTCTCAGGTAGCACCGAGACCGACATCGATTCTCGACCGTCGTCGCGACGATGCTGCTCGATCACTCGCCGACGACCCCATCGATGGCTTCGCGCAGCAAGTCGGCGTGCCCATTGTGCCGGGCGTACTCCTCGATCATGTGGACCAGGATCCAACGCAGCGATGGCCGATCGCCGCTCCGTGTGGTGCCAATGGTGAGGTCGTCGAGGGCTGCACCGGCCACGATCTCGCGAGCCCGTTCGACCTGCTCTTCATAGAGCGCCCAGGCCACGGAGACCGACTCTTCGTCCGCCTCGGTGACGTTGAAATCGGCGTCATCGTCGCCGTAGAGAACTCGCACCTCCTCGTCGGCGAACCTGGATCGGAACCAGCCCATTTCCACCTCGGACAGATGCCGAAGCAGGCCGAGCAGGCACATCGTCGAGGGCGGCGACGCGCGCTGCAGCAACTGTTCAGGACTCAGGCCACTGCATTTCATCCGGAAGGTGGCTCGTTGCCATTCCAGGAACCCGACGAGCGTCGGGTACTCGTCCCCGGCGTACGGCGGCTCAGGACGGCTCGGAGCTGGAGTCTCGGTCATCGGCTCGCTCCTCGGCGCGTACCAGCTCGGCGTACCGCCGTGCCGTGTCGCGCAATGCCAGTTCGGGGTCGATGCCAGCTTGCACGGCTTCGCCGACCAGCGCGAACAGTTTGTCGCCGAGCGACATCCCGGTCGGCGCAGCCACCACGAGACCGGCTTTGCGAGATCGACCGATCAGCTTCGCCGCCAACGCGAGCGCCGGCTGCCCCTGCGCAATCCCGTCGATGGCCGATGTCCTTTGTTTCTCAGCCTTCTTGATGTCGTCCCAGTTGGCGCTGACCTCATCGGCCGAATCGACCGATACATCGGCGAAGACATGTGGGTGGCGCCGAGTAAGTTTGGCTACCAGGTCACCTGCGACGTCGTCGATGCCGAATCGTTCGGCGGGATCGGCCTCTTCGGCGAGCCGGGCATGGAAGAGCACTTGCAACAGCAGGTCGCCGAGTTCCTCGCGCAACGCCACGAGATCCGCCGCCTCGATGGCATCAAGAGTTTCGTAGGCCTCTTCGATGAGGTACGGAGCGAGCGAGCTGTGGGTCTGCTCGGCGTCCCACGGGCAGCCACCGGGCGATCGCAGCTGATCCATGATCGCCACCGCGCGGAGCAGGGCCTGGCCAGCGCCGTCAGTTGTGTTCAGCTCGGCCATTGCGGGTCTTACTGGGCGGGTGGCTTGTCGCCCGGCAGGACGGTGCCGAGTTCGACGCCCTCGGGCAATTGGGCCTTGCCGAGGTCGGTCAGGCTCATCGTGGTGGCGTCCCAATGGCCGAACCTCGGACTCACCGACACCGAGATGTGCTCCTTGGTGAGCTCCTGCAGGAGCGCGGCCGCGGCGGTCGCACCCACCTTCTTCGCCAGGGCCTGCTCGAGTTCGCTGCCGCGCACCAGCAGCGTTGCGAATGAGGCCTTCAGCCCCAGGGTGCCAACGGCGTTCTGAAGGTCCTTGTCGGTCGTTGTCGCGCCGGTCTGGCTCGGCAGCAGGGTGGCGAGCACCAGGTCGTGGTAGGAGGCAAGCTCGTTGTCGGAGGGCAGCCCGCCATTGCGTTTCAGCGCAGTGCTGAACACGTTGTCCAGGATCAGGTAATTCAACGCGTAGCTGCGAGCCTGCCCGGGATTCGAGGCGTTCGAGTTGACCAGCTTGGTCACGTCCGTCTCGGCGATCCGGTGCCCGTTCACAACCGCTGCCGCACCCACCTTGGATTCACATCCGGTGACCGACAGAATCGCCATCGCTGCGACTGGCAGCACGGCGAGTGCTCGAAACCTCACGGAACTGACCTTCACTCGTGTTCTCCGACTTCGTACTCGTCTCATCGTCGCCGACGGGCGGATCGAAAGCGATCCGGGCTCGCCAGCAACCATGGCTAGCCTCTCACGGCACTATCGACGGCGACCCCGGTGGGTTCTCTGCTAGAGCATCGGCATGCCAGCGCAGCGTCCTAGCTGATCACTCCGGACGCTTCCTCTGCGGGTGGAACGTCTCGCCTTTGGCCAGCATCGCAACGAATTGCTCGATCCGGCGCGCACGAGTCTCGGCCCGCTTGGCCTCGTTGACGCGGTAGATAAGGGAATACCGGTTGCCCTTGGTCAGGACGTCGTACATCGCTTGCGCCTTCGGCTCCTTCGCCACGGCGGCCAACAAGTCAGCCGGCTCCTCGGCCGTCGCCGGTCCGGCATAGGCAACCTCCCACCGTCCGTCGGCCTTGGCCGCCTCGACTGCGGCGACACCGGCGGGCTGCATCCGACCGTCGGCCGTCAGCCGGGCAATGTGCTCTACATTGCGCGCAGACCAGGGACTCGTTGCGCGCCGAGGTGTCCAGCGCTGTCGGTAGCTGCCCTCATCCCGCCGCCCTACCTGGCCGTCGATCCAGCCGACGCACAGCGCCTCGTCCAGGGCTTGGTCGTACGTCAACGTCGTCGTAGTGCCGCCCTTCTTGGCGAGCACCAGCCAGACGCCCGGCGAATCCGCATGGTTCTCGGCGAGCCATTCACGCCATTGCTCGAGCGCCGGAACCAGAAGTTCGGGCAGCCCGTCCGTCCTCGCCACGTCAGGTGGACACCAACTGCAGGACCGGTCCGAGCACGGTGTCCAGCAGCTCTGTGCACCAGGCCAGCAGCGCCTGATCGCGTAACGGCTCGCCGCCGAACTTGGCGACCTGGAATGTGGCGTCCGGCCTGATCACGCCCTTCGGACGCCCGGCAGCCATCGTCGACACCGGCGCCTTGTAGATCGTCTTCTCATACATCCGTTGCAAGCGCACCTGCGCAGATTCGGGCAGCAGGACGGGAGAAAACCGCACCGACTGACCCTGCAACGACACCTCGGTGATGCCGTACTTGCGGCAGACCACCTTGAACCGAGCGACTGCCAGCAGATTCTCGACCTGCGGCGGCAGGGACCCGAACCGATCCAGAAACTCCAGACGGATCGCATCCACAGCGTCGTCGGTGGTGGCCGCGGAAAGCGACCGGTAGGCCTCGAGCCGTAGTCGCTCACCGGGCAGGTAGTCATGCGGCAGGTTGGCGTCTACCGGGAGGTCCACCTTCACGTCGACGAACTGCTCCGCTGCGGCGTCACCACGAAACTCTGCAACGGCCTCGCCGACCAGCCGGACGTAGAGGTCGAAGCCGACGCCCGCGATGTGTCCGGACTGCTCACCACCCAAAAGGTTGCCGGATCCACGGATCTCGAGGTCCTTCATCGCCACCTGCATGCCGGCACCGAGTTCGGTGTGTTGAGCAATGGTGGCAAGCCGGTCGATCGCGGTCTCGGTGAGCGGCTTGTCCTGCGGATAGAGGAAGTACGCATACCCACGCTCGCGGGCCCGACCAACTCGGCCACGCATCTGGTGCAACTGTGAGAGCCCGAAGGTGTCGGCCCGCTCTACGATCAAGGTGTTGGAATTCGGAATGTCGAGACCGGACTCGACGATCGTCGTCGAGACCAGGACGTCGAAGTCACCTTCCCAGAACCCGACCATGATCTTTTCGAGCGCATCCTGGCCCATCTGGCCGTGCGCCACCGCGATGCGCGCCTCAGGCACCAGCTCGGAAAGCTGTGCGGCCGCTTTGTTGATCGATGAGATTCGGTTGTGGATGTAGAACACCTGACCGTCCCGCAACAACTCCCGGCGGATAGCCGCCGCTATCTGTCGCGGGTCGTAGGCGCCGACGAACGTCAGGATCGGATGCCGCTCCTCGGGCGGAGTCAGGATCGTCGTCATCTCCCGAATGCCGGTCAGCGACATCTCCAGCGTCCGCGGGATCGGCGTGGCCGACATGGTCAGCACGTCAACGGCGGTCCGCAGCGACTTCAGGTACTCCTTGTGCTCGACGCCGAACCGCTGTTCCTCATCGACGATCACCAGGCCGAGATCCTTGAACCGCACCGTCTGCTGCAGAAGCCGATGGGTACCGATCACGATGTCGACGCTGCCGTCGGCGATTCCGGCCAGGGTCTGGTCCGCCTCAGCCGTATGGGTGAATCGAGAAAGTTCTTTCACAGCAACGGGAAACTGGCTCATCCGACCGGAGAAGGTCTGGATGTGCTGGTGCGCCAGCAAGGTGGTCGGAACCAGGACCGCAACCTGCTTGCCGTCTTGCACGGCCTTGAAGGCGGCGCGAACAGCAACCTCGGTCTTGCCGTAACCGACGTCACCGCAGATCACCCGGTCCATCGGCAGCACCTTCTCCATGTCGCCCTTCACCTCATCGATGGCTGCGAGCTGATCAGGGGTTTCGACGTACGGGAACGCGTCCTCCAGCTCGCGTTGCCACGGCGTATCCGGGGAAAAGGCATAGCCCGACGTTGCCATCCGGGCCGAATACAGCCGGATGAGTTCGGCTGCGATCTCCCTCACAGCCTTGCGCGCCCGGCCCTTGGTCTTCGCCCAGTCAGCTCCACCGAGCCTGGACAGCGACGGCGACTCACCGCCGACGTACTTCGTTACTTGGTCAAGAGAATCCGTTGGTACGAAAAGGCGATCCCCGGGTTGGCCACGTTTCGCCGCGCCGTACTCGATGATCAGGTATTCCCGCTCGCCACCGTTGATGGTCCGGCGCACCATCTCGATGTACCGACCGACCCCGTGCTGCTCGTGCACCACGTAGTCACCGGACACCAGGGTGATCGGGTCGATCGCCTTGCGGCGCCGCGACGGCATCCGGGACTTGTCCAGCGTGGTCGATCCGCGCTGCCCGGTCAGATCCGATTCGCTGAGCAGCGCAAGCTTCAACGGCTCGGAGATCAGGCCGGCCTCCAGGTGGCCGGTCGACACCAGCACCACCCCGGGCTCGAGCGCGTCGATGCCCTGCACCAGTCGGACCGGCAGGTCGGCACCTGCCATCCGCTCAGCGCCACGCTCGGCGGTGCCGTGGCCGTCGAAGACCACCGCGATCCGCCAGCCTGCACGGGCCCAGCCGGCGATGTCGGTGAGGACCGATTCGGTGTCACCACGATAGGACGGCGCGGCCTCCAGAGAAGACGCGACGGCGATTTGCCCTTGTTCAGAGGCGATTTCGCTGTCGGCGGTAAACGAGGTCAGGTTCCACCAAGGCAAGCCGAGTGAGGATGCGGTGTCGCGCACTTCTTCTATGGACCGCAGCGAGGCCGCACCGAGATCGACCGGAGCCTTGCCGCCGCCGGCCGCAGCGGCCCACGACGCAGCCAGAAACTCCTCGGATGTAGATACCAGGTCCGCAGCCCGGGAGCGGATCCGCTCCGGGTCGCACAGCAGGACATGGGTACCACCGGGGAATTCCTCCAGTACCAGCCGCAATTCGTCGACCAGGACCGGAGCGAGCGCCTCCATGCCCTCGACGTGGATGCCTTGGCTGATCGGTTCCAGCAACTCCCCCAGCTCCGGGTACTGCACCAGCAGCGCGGCAGCGCGAGCCCGAACGTCGGCGGTCAGCATCACCTCGCGGCACGGCGGCGCCCACAGGCCGAGCGGAGCAAGTTCGACCGATCGCTGATCAGCCACCTTGAAGTAACGGATCTCCTCTACCTCATCGCCCCAGAACTCGACGCGTAGCGGGTGCTGTTCGGTGGGCGGGAAGACGTCCAGGATGCCGCCGCGCACGGCGAATTCCCCGCGACTGGCAACCAGTTCGGTACGGGCGTAACCGGCGTCGACCAGGGCGGTCAGGATCTCGTCGAGTTCACGACCGGAATCGCCGATCTTCAGGCTGACCGGTTCGAGGTCCCCGAGCCCAGGGACCTGCGGCTGAAGGATCGAACGCACCGGTGCGACTACTACCTTCAGCGGCCCGGTGGCACCGTCGTCGGCGGTGGGATGCCGTAGCCGGCGCAAGACCGCCAACCGCAGGCCGACCGTGTCCGCGCGTGGTGAGAGGCGCTCGTGTGGCAGCGTCTCCCAGCCGGGGTAACCGGCCACCGAATCCGGCGGCAAAAGGCACTGCAGCGACTCGATTAGCGACTCGGCCTCTTGGCCCGTCGAGGTCACGGCCAGCACTGGCCGGTCGGACTTGGCTGCCAGGGCTGCGACAGCCAGCGGTCGAAGGGCGGCTGGCCCGGACACCGTCAACGACTCGGCTCCGACCGAGGACCGCATCGCCTCGATCGCAGGATCTGTGCTCACCGCAGTGAGCACGCCGGACAAGGTCATGTTCAGATCTTCCTTCTATGTGAGGCCGGTGTTCGTGCTTCCTGCGCCGGTCATCGGTCATCATGTGGGCGGCGGTTCGACCTCAAGCAGGCCTTGGACCTGCCGAAAGGGAGATAAAGCCAGCTTCCAGGCCACTTTACGGCGGCGCTACCGCTGCGGACCGAGAGTGTGAGCGATGCAGACGACACCACGGGTCCACCGACGTGCGCAATTCCGTACCGCAATCGCGCTAGGCGCGGCGTTCGCACTTCTTGGCTCGGCTTGTTCCAGCCATCGGAATGTGTCGGATGCCGCGACCGTCGGCAAGAATTCGGTGCCGAGCTCATCAGCATCGAGCGTCACCACTCCACCCGCGCGGACATCGTTGAATTCTGCCAAACCTAAACCAAAGCAGCCCAAGGCAGCCCAGCCGATTCGGCCGTCCTCCAAGGTGTCACCGGTCCGGATTCGGCAGACGCAATTTGGGCCGTCCAGCCCCGCGGCCCCGCCGCCAGCCGCGTGCAAGACCGCCGTGTGGAGCAACCTGGCCGGCTGTGGCTGGCCCGGCCCGGGCAACACCGGCTACCCCGCCGGTCAGAAATTTGTGAAGACCGTCGGCAATGTGGTTGTGACTGCCGACAACGCGGTCATCAACGGCTGGCGGATTACCGGGGGCGTCCAGGTCCGCGCGAAGAACGTGATCATCGAGAACAGCTGGATCAGCCTGAGCGCGGGTGGTGCGAGCGGCAGCGGCGTAGTGAACGTCAACCCAGGCGCGAGCGCGACCATTCAGCACAACCTGCTCGACGGGATGAATGCCACGCACAGCTGTGTCTGGCACGAAGGCACCAGCATGAAGGCGCTGTTCAACGACTGCCGGGGTGTCAACGACGGGATGTTCAGTTGGGCC
>DASXHV010000203.1:0-34944 GCA_036488285.1 Jatrophihabitans sp.
GTACCGCCCGCAGCAGCAGGATCTGGCTCATCGTGTGCAGTTCGAAGGACTCCCGGTAGACGTTCAGGTCGGTGATGTCGGCGAAATCGCCTGGGCGTTGATACTTCGCCTGACCGATCACGATCAGCGGCGGACCGTGCTCGGCGGTCACCTCCCGCACCGCGTCGCCGAGTTGTTCCGCGTTGCCGACGTCTGCGGTGACGCCGATCGCGGTGCCGCCATCACTTCGGATCGTCTCGACCGCGGCGTCGACGTCGGTCTTGGTCCGCGCCAGGACCGCCACCCGCGTACGCTCGCCGGCAAGCTGTTTGGCGACCTCGAAGCCGATTCCCTTGCTGCCGCCGACAACCAGCGCCGATCGGCCGTCGATTCGGTAGTGCATCCGCTGCGCCGACTAGCCTCGCCGCACGTCCATGCCGGCGTCCACCTTGAGGATGCTTCCGGTGAACGAGCGGCCCGCGTCGCTGATCAGGAACAGGATGGCGTTGCTCACGTCACGCGGCTCGATCATCGGGAAGTCCGGCAGCGCGGTCTGCATCGCGTTGACCAGGTGCGGGTTCTCCTCGATCACCTTGAATAGCGCCGGGTTCTCGGTGATCATCGGCGTCGCGCAGTTGGTCGGCGCCACCCCATTCACTCGGATACGGTCGGCGGCAAGCATGTTCGCGTAAGAGCGGACCAGGCCGGTGATCGCGAGCTTGGACATCAGGTAGGCGTCGGTCCCGCCACGACCGTCGGTGAGATCCAGCAGCGCAATCATCGAACTCGTCGCGATCAGGTTGCCACCCTGGCCGCGCTCCTTCAGGTGGGGAATCGCGATTTGAAAAGCGTTCCAGACGCCGATGAGCATGATGTCGAGGCCGAGCCGCAACGCTTCGGAGGCGTCACGCTCGTCGGCATTGGTCAACACCACGCCGGCGTTGGCGATGACGGTGTCAATGTGACCGAACTGTTCGACGCCCGCGTCGAAAGCCTCCTGCAGGGCAGCTTTGTCGCGGACGTCCGCCTTGTGGAAAAGCATTTCCTGCCCGGTCTTTTCCACCAGGCGAGCCGTCTCCTCGAGGTCCTCGTAGGAGCTCAGCTTGTAGGGCACGACCTCAAGGTCTTCACAGATGTCGACTCCGACGATGTTCGCACCCTGCTCGGCGCACATGACCGCATGCGAGCGGCCCTGCCCTCGGGCGGCGCCGGTGATGAAGACGACCCGGCCGTCGAGTGAACCCATTCGTTTGCCTCCAGTAGCTCGCTAGTGGCCGCGCTTTGCGGGATGGTGCGGGCGCGATTCAGTGACCTGCGCCACGTGGAGGATGCTACGCCGGGAGATTGGAATCGTACAACTATTTCGCTACTTTGATTCAGGCGAAACAATCGATGCTCTCGAAGGGATTCCCACATGTCCGATGGCCTCAACGGCGGTCCCCGTCCTCCCGAAGGCGACTGGTTGGGCACCCCGTTCCTGCGCTTTGAACGCGAAGGCGCGTTTGCGATCTGCACCCTGGACCGTCCGAAGGCGCGCAATGCGATGACGCCCGCGATGTACTTCGGCATCCGGTATGCGATCAGCCGGGTCAACGCCGATCCTGATCTCGCGGGTCTGCTCATCACCGGAACCGGTGACGTCTTCGCGCCGGGCGGCGATCTGGGGCAGGCCGCCGAGGACAATTGGATGGACTTCGCGTCCACCATGGGAATGGATGTGACGCCGTTCGACGTCTTGCGGCAGTCGCCGAAACCGGTCGTGTCGGCGGTCAACGGCCTGTGTCAGGGTGGCGGACTGCAGATCGCCATGTGCAGCGATCTCGCCGTGGTCAGCGAGCGGGCCACCTTTCGCGTCCCCGAGTTGTTCCGCGGCATTGCCGACACCTACTACAGCCAGGTGTTGGCCCGCCTGATCGGCCCGGTCCGCACGAAGGACCTGATGTTCACCGGCCGGACGCTGACCGCGCAGGAGGCCCTCGACTGGGGCATGGTGGCCAGGGTGGTTCCGCACGATGACCTGCTGGACGTGGCCAAAGAGCTTCTCGGTCAATGCTGTCGAACCGCCCCGGCGGCACGGGGCGTGGTCAAGGCCAGCCTGGACAATTACCTGGGCTTGTTCGACCGAATTGGCATGCAGACCAGCATGTTTGGTCCCGAGGCGCGCGAGGGCTTCCGCGCGTTCAAGGAGAAGAACTCGCCGAAGTGGGTGCACCCCGAGCTTCAGCTGGACGGCCGGTTGTAGCGCCGTCCTACTTCGGGGTGAACCGCTGGGCGCCGTCGAGGCGCATCACCTCGCCGTTGACGTAGCCGTTGGTGAGCAAAAAAGTCGCGGCGTCGGCGTATTCGTCGGGCGTACCCAGCCGCTTCGGGAACGGCACGTTGGCGGCGAACTTGGCGATGGCTTCTTCGCCGACAGACTCCATGATCGGCGTCTTCATGGTCCCCGGCGCGATGGTGTTGACCCGGATGCCCACCGAACTCAGGTCGCGGGCCGCGGCGATGGTCAGCCCGATGACGCCGGCTTTCGCCGCCGCATAGGCGGTCTGCCCGATCTGGCCTTCGTAGCCCGCAATCGAGGCAGTGAGCACCAGCGCGCCCCGTTCGCCGTCGCGAGGTTCCGCGGTGGCCACCGCTGCGGCCACGAGTCGGGCCATGTTGTAGGTGCCGTTGAGATAGAGGTCGATGGTTTTGGTGAAGCCGCCGAAGTCGGCCGGGCTGCCGTCGCGCTGCACGATCCGTTGCGCCACACCGAAACCGCCGTGCGCGACCACCGCGTAGCGCAGCTGGCCGAGCTGGTTCGCCTGCTCGATCGCGCCGAGAATGCTGTCCTCGCTGGTCACGTCGGTGCTCACGAACAGCGCGCGGCTGCCCAGCTCGTCAGCCAGCGCCTTGCCCTTGTCGGCGGCGAGATCAGCGATCACCACGCCGAGTCCGTCGGCGTGCAGCCGACGGACCGTCGCCTCGCCCAGGCCGCCGGCCCCGCCACTGACAATCGCCGAGGCGCCCTCGAATTGCTGTACCGTCACGCTTTCTCCTTCATCTCGTGTTGCTTTCCATGTGAGTCACATCGCTCGTCACCAAACTCCACGGGTCCTCCGCGGATAGCACCAGCCGGCCGAGTCGCCGCGCGTAGCTCGCGGTCGTGCCGTAATCCCCGGTCCAGCTCTGAGCGCGCAGGGTGAACAGCCACAGCGGGTGTTCACTGGTGACGCCGATCGCGCCGTGCAGCTGATGAGCGACGCTGGTGACCGGGCCGACGGCCCTGCCGACCGCAACCTTGGCCACGGTGACGGCGTAGTCGGTGTGCGGGGAGCCGAAGCCGTGCTCGGCGGCGGCGGCGACCGCCAATTCCGCAGCGGCGCGGGCTCTTTCGATTTCTCCGGCCATGCCGGCCAGCGATTGCTGCACGGACTGGAAGGCGCTGAGCGGGCGACCGAACTGGACGCGCTGGCGGGTGTGCTCCACCGATAGCGCTGCGGCGGCATCGAGCACTCCGATGGTTTGTACGCAGCGATACCATGCGCCGCGCCGAGCCAGCTCAACGCCGATCGCCGGGTCGACTGCGTGTAACTGATCCGCCGGCACGTCGAACGTGAGCGAGTCGCGTGGTTCGCCTGCCAGGTTGTGATCTTCCCGCAGCACACCGGGGACTACGTCGATCACGCCGATTCGCAGTCCGGCGGGTGAGGTGACGGCTAGGAAGGCGGCGTCACAGGCTCGTGCCCAGGGCACCGCTTTCGCGGTGCCGACGACCCGGCTGCCGTCGTCTTCCGCGTCGCCGATCGCGACGGTCAGCGGGCCGCCGGGCAGCTCGATCCCAACCTGCTGGCCAAGCCATCCGGCGAGCGCGTCGGTTTCGGCCAACGGCACCGCACCGGCGTGACGGGCCAAGCCGTAGAGCGCAATGGCCAACTCGTGCGGGCCGGCGCCCGCGTCTGGCGTGCTGGTCAGTCGGGCCAGCCCGGTGTCCTCGAGGTTGCGCCAGAGCTCGGCGTCGAACCGGTCGGGGATGCCACGATGGCCCAAACGGGCGTCGTAGGAGCGTCGCCCAAGGTCGTCGACCAGTCGACGCAGCTGTGCGTCGTCGTCCCGGGTGTCGGTGGCGGCAAACACCCCGCCGGCCAGGGCGCTCATCGCAGCCCCAGTCCGCGGGCGATCACGCCGCGCAGCACCTCGTTGGTGCCGCCTCGCAAGGTGAACATGGGCTTGTGCAGCCAGGCGGTGTTCAGCATGGCCGCCACCTCGGGGTTCGGTGCGGACCCTTCGAGCAGGTCGGCGATCAACTCGACGGATTCGGCTTCGAAACGGGTGCCGAGGTCCTTCACCAGCGCCGCCTGGTTGGCCGCGTCGCCGCCGTCGGTGAGCGTGCGGGCCACGGATAGGGACAGCTGCCGCAGCGAGATCAACCGCGCCATCAGGTCGCCGATGTCGGCGGTGGTGCGGTCGTCGGGCAGCGGCCCGCGAGCGAGTGTGCGGATGGCGGCGAACAGCAGGGGACCGGTGGACAGGATCCGCTCGGGGCCGCTGCGTTCGAACGACAGCTCGGAGGTGACCTGGTGCCAGCCGTTGCCGACCTGGCCGAGCACGTCGGCGTCGGGAACGAAGACCTGGTCGAACAGCACCTCGTTGAAGTGGTGCGCCCCGGACATCAAGATGATGGGCTCGATGCGGACGCCCTCGGCATGGCATGGCACCAGGAATTGGCTGAAGCCGGCGTGCCGGTGCTCGGGATGTGGCGGGCTGGAGCGGGCCAGCACGACGACCTGGTGGGCAAGGTGGGCGCCGCTGGTCCACACCTTGCTACCCGAGAGCAACCAGCCGCCGTCGGTGCGAACGGCCTTGGTTTGTACAGCGGCAAGATCGGAGCCGGCGCCGTGCTCACTCATGCCGATCGACGAATAAAGTTGGCCCGCAACGATCTTGGGTAACAGTCGTTCGCGCTGCTCCTCGGAGCCATAACTCAACAGGCCCGGTGCGACCTGGCGATCGGCGGTCCAGTGCGCAGCGACGGGCGCACCCGCAGCGATCAGCTCCTCTGTCACCACGTAGCGGTGCAGGTGCCCGAGCCCGTGGCCGCCGTACTGCTTTGGGATGGTCAGGCCGATGAAACCCGCCGCGCCCAGCCGCGCGGAAAAGTCTTCGTCCCATCCGGCCAGCCACGAATCGACCCCGGGCTGCCAGCCGAATTCAGTACGGTCGGACCGCAAGAAATCCCGCACGGCGAACCGCAGCTTGACCAACTCGGGCTCGCGGGCGCTCAACGCCTCGAACGAATTCACCACAGCCGCTTTCTGATGCCTCGGCCGGCGCCGGTCACCACCACGATGCGACCCTCCGAGGTGCGAGGATGGGCGTTACCCACAGTTCGTTGGCCCTTCCGTCCGTCGCTAGGCTGTGAGCTCGAATGCTATAACTATATAGATCTTTAGTTGGGCGATGTAATCGGCCATCCACCAAAGCGGGGTGCTATGACTCAGGTCTTGTCGATCGGGACCTACCTACCACCGTGGACTGTGCGCGACCGGCGGGTCAAGGGGCCCGACGAGGACGCACTGACCATGGCCGTCGCCGCCGGCCGCGCCGCCGATCCTGGGGCCACCGCGCAACGAGTGGTGCTGGTGTCCCGCGACTTTCCACTTTTGGAGGGTGGCAATGGCGCGGTGCTGTTGGCCGCGTTGTCGTTACCGGCAGACACCCCCGTGAGCGAGGTGCTCGGCGGTGCGCCGGCCGTGCTGGACCAGATCGGTAGCGCCGGCGACGCCACCCTGGTGATCGCCGCCGATGACAACGACCTCGCGGTGGGGGCCGGCGCGGTCCTCACGGGCGACGGCGGCCCCACCGTGACCCCGTCGGCGCGCCAGACGCGAAGTCTGCCCCTGACGGCCCGAGGTGAGGACGGCGCCCGGCACGCCTACGTCGACCCCCGACTGCAACGCGAAGTCGGGGTGCGCTCCACCCTCACCCGACTGGGCCTGACCGGGAACCCGGCGCTGGCCGCGGCAACAGGTGTCCCGCTGGCGCAATTTGGCAGCGCCTTCGACACATCGCAGGCCGTCGGCGACCCGACTGTCTCCGCCTCGGGGATCATCCGGCTGCTGGCCGACGCAATCGAGGCGGGCACGCAGGGCCTGCTGCTCGCGGTCGAGCAGTCCAGCATCAGCGCGGCCGACCTCGCGTTCGGAGGCACCGAGCCCCGGATCGCCCGCGACGAGTATCCGGCCCAGGAATTGCCGAAGGCCCGCGTCGCCGACGGCGTCGGCATTCCGATCTCGATGCCCGCGTATGCGCGCGCGTTCGAGCCGAAGATCCGCTGGGAGGCAGCGGTTTTCGAGGAGAGTCCGGGCATCGACTCGGCGCCGCAGTTCCCGCCCCGGCTGCGGGTCGACAACGCCGGGCGGTTGGCCACCGAATACCGGCTCGAGCCGCTGCCGCGTACCGGCACGGTGTATACCCACACCACGGTGCGGATCCCGGTGCCCGACCTGCCCAGCCCGTACTCACTGGCCGTCGTTCAGCTCGACGACAGCCCGGTGCGGGTGCTGCTGAAGGTCACCGGTGTGCCCGCGGGCGAGGCGACGATCGGCCAGCCGGGCTCAGTGGTGTTGCGCAGGATCGCCGTTCGGGCCGGCATCCCCGACTACGGCTATGCGTTCTGGCCGGGCCGCACGCTGGAAGGAGCCGTGGCATGAGAAACGTCGCCATCGTCGGCGCCGGGATGACGCCCTTCGCTGAACATTTCGAATTGGGCATCAAGGATCTGGTGCCGATGGCCTACGCCGAAGCGGTCGCCAACGTTGACAAGGGCATTCAGAAGTCTGAGATCGAAGCCGCGTGGTTCGGCGAGTTGTCGACCACCGACGGGTTCCCGTCCGGCATTTTGGCCGACACCCTCGACCTGACCGACATTCCGGTGACGCGCATCGAAAATGCCTGCGCCACCGGCAATGATGCGATCCGGAACGGTACGTTAGCCATCGCCTCGGGCTTGTACGACGTGGTGCTCGTCGTCGGGGCCGACAAGGTCCGGGAGACCTCGTCGAACACCACATTCTGGGATTGGGCGGCGATGACCCGCGACAATGCCTGGGACTATCCGTTGGGACTGGTCGCACCGGCCAACTTCGCGCTGCACGTCAATCGGTATCTGCATGAATCGCCGGCGACCAAGGAGCACATGGCGATGGTGGCGGTCAAAAACCACCACCACGCGGTGAACAACCCGAAAGCTCAACTGCGCTATGAGATCACCGTCGAGAAAGCGCTGGCCGCCCCGATCGTGGTCGAACCCTTCGGGCTCTACGACTGCACCCCGCAGAGCGACGGCGCCGCCGCGGTGATCCTGGCCGCCGAAGATGTCGTTGATCGTTACACCGACCGTCCGGTCTGGGTTCGCGGTGTGGGGCTGGGTATGGACCGGGTGATGCACCAGCACAAGGCGGACATGACGACGTTCCCGCCGACGGTGCGCGCCGCCAAGGCCGCGATGACGATGGCCGGGGTGACGCCGCGCGACGTCGACGTCGCCGAGGTTCATGATTGCTTCACCGGGGTCGAGCTGATCAGCTACGAGGATCTCGGCTTCGCCAACCGCTTCGAGGCCTACAAGCTGGTCGAGGGCCGCGAAAACTACGTTGGCGGGTCGATTCCGATCAATCCGAGCGGCGGGCTGAAGGCGAAGGGCCACCCGCCGGGCGCCACTGGCGTGGCGCAGTGCTACGAACTGTTCAACCAGCTTCGCGGTGAAGCCGAGAACCAGGTCGACGGTGCGCGAGTGGCGTTGGCGCACAACATCGGCGGGCCGACCGCGGTCTCCGCGGTCACTGTCCTCTCCAACGAAAAGAACTGACGGGACCATCACATGACGACTTCCGAGATCGCCACCTTGTCCGGCTACGAAGAGTTTGCGCCATGGCTGCTGGTGGAGAAGACCGGCAACGTCCATGTCATCAGCATCAATCGGCCCGAGGCGTTCAACGCCGTCAACGAAGAGGTTCACCACGCGTTCGCCACTATCTGGCGGGTGCTCGCAGCCGACGACGACGTGCGGGCAGTGGTGACGACCGGTGTCGGCAAGGCGTTCTCGGCCGGCGGCGACATGGTGATGTTCGGGCGGCTGATCGACGACGCCGTGGCACGCCAGTTTCAGATCACCGAGGCCCGCACCGTGTTCCTCGAGGTGATCAACTTCCCCAAGCCGCTGGTGTCGGCGGTCAACGGCCCGGCTGTCGGGCTGGGCTGCTCGATCGCTCTGCTGAGCGACTTCCTCGTGATGGGAGAGAGCAGCTATCTGGCCGATCCGCACGTCGCGGTCGGGTTGGTCGCCGGCGACGGCGGCACCGCGATGCTGCCGCTGCTGATCGGCATGATGAAGGCCAAAGAATATGTCCTACTTGGGGATCGGATCACCGTGCCGATCGCGGAGAAGCTCAATCTGGTCACAAAGGTGGCCGCCGACGACGCTGTGCTGGATGAGGCGCTCGCGATCGGCGAGCGACTGGCGGCGCTGCCGCCACAGGCGCTGCGGGCCAGCAAGGTTGCGATGAACATGCATCTGTCGAAGGCGGCCCAAGGAGTGCTGGAATACGCGCTGGCCGAGGAGTACACCTCGTTCTCGACTCCGGAATTCAAGGAGCGGGTGGCTGCCTTCCGGGCGCGCTCAAAGAAGTAGGAGACTCGCCGGCGGCAACCAGTCAGCGGTAGGCGGTCACCCGCGCGGTGATCGCAACCTTGCCGTCGTCGCCGATCGCCTGCGCATCGCCCACGCCAGTGTTGCGGCCCACCCGCAGCGGCGTGGCCTCGTAACGGGATTCACTGCCGGCGAAGAACGGGCGCAGAAAGTTCACCCGCAGCGAGGCGGTCTGCAATAGATCGTCGGTGCGGTCCTGGTTCACGGCGGCCGAGGCCGCGAGCTCCAGGCCGGCCGCCGCCACGCCCCCGTGGACGATGTCGATGTCGTTGTTGAGGTTGCCGTCGACACGCTGGGCCAGCACCGGGCCGGAGCGATGGTCGATGACGTGCACCGCGATCAGGTCGGCGAACGTGGTCTCAGCCGACCTGAGCAGGGTTTCTGACCGGCGTTGGGGGACAACATCTTCGGCGTCGATGAAGAACGATCGCACCGTGCCGCCGCCGATCACCATCCCGCGATAGGTCAGCGTGCATATCCCAAGCGATGTCGCGCCCAGCGGCCCGAATGCGCGCGCAGTGGCAAGCACCGGACCGTCGAGATGCCCCACGCCGTCGAGGCTGAGGTCCATCGACAACTCGCTTGACACCGTCCACTGGCCGGGGCGTCGCCGATAGTGGTTGACGATGCCGGCCGCCGCATCGACGAGAATGGCCAACGGTCCGACCGTCGGCGCTCCGTTGCAGGGGTTGCGAAACCTGTCCATCGGCATGCTCAGTGCGGCAACGGCTTCGGCCGGACGAGACTCGACGTAGGAGATGCCGAAGCGGATCTGTATCGAATCGGGAGTTTCGAGATCGTGCTCGTTCGTATGCTTGTCGACTTGGGTCATTCGAGCTTAGGTCATTCGAGAAGGTCCACGACAGTGGACAATTCGGAGCCGGTCAGGACGAACTCCTCTGCCTTCTGGAGATGGCGCTTCCAGAGCTGGCCGGCCTTCTCGGCGTCGCCGTCCTTGATCATGTCCAGAACCATCCGGTGGGTCTTCGCCGAGCGGCGGACAGCCTGCTCGGCGCGGGTGCCCTTGGTGGGTTGCAAAGAGCGGTTTGCCTTTTCGATGACGTGATGGAGCATATCGCTGACGATCTGCAGCGTGGCATTGCCGGACAACCGCGCGATTGCGGCGTGGAAGTCGGTGAGTTGATCGACGGCTTCGCTGCCGGGGTTCAGCTGCGACTCGCGCTCGACGATCTGCTCGAGTTCGGCGATCACCTTGGGGTTTTGGTCCTTGGCCAACTGCTCGACCATCGGAACCTCGAGGGTCACCCGCGCGTCGTAGACGTCCTTGACCGTGACGCCCTCGTACTCCAAGATCAGGCCCGCGTAGCGGGCTAGCGTCTCACGACGTGGGCGGGTGACGCGCGCGCCGCCCCGTACCCCGCGTTGCACCTGGATCAGCGACTCCGACTCGAGCACCCGGAACGCTTCACGCAGCGTCGGCCGGGATACCCCGAAACGTTCCATCAGCTCGGATTCCGGTGGCAGCATGGTGCCTTCGGTGATCTCGCCGCGGATGAACATCCGCCGCAGCACCGTGGCTACCCGATCGGCCATCTTCGGCTCCCGAAGACTGGTGACCTCCATTGCAACCTCCACAGTTACGCGAATATGCGAATTAACTAATCATTTAGCAGGTTATCCGAGTCGGCGGCTCGAGCCGGGAATTGGCGACCGTCAGTTAGCAATATCACCGCTAATACCCCATTGCCCGTCCCATGAGGTCCTTCATGATCTCGGTGGTGCCGGCGTAGAGCCGCTGGACCCGGGAATCGCGCCACAGCCTGGCCACTTCGTATTCGTTGATATAGCCGTAGCCGCCGTACATCTGCAGGCAACGGTCGATGATCTCCCACTGGACCTCGGAGGTCCACCATTTCAATCCGGCGGCGTCCTGGTCGGAGAGCGTGCCGTCGTTGACCGAGAGCACGCATTGATCGAGGTAGGTCTGAGCGGCGTCGAGCTTGGTCTGCATTTCGGCGAGGAAGTGCCTATTGACCTGAAACTTGCCGATCGGCTGACCAAACGCGGTGCGCTCGAGCGCATATGCCTTGGTCAGGTCCAGTGCTCGACGAGCGGCGGGCAGCGCGTAACAGGCAACGCCGACCCGCTCGCTGGGCAGATTGGAGACCAGATGGTAAAACCCGCGGTTGAGCTCACCGACCAGGTTCTCCTTGGGCACGTGCACGTCCTCGAAGAACAATTCCGCTGTATCGGCGGAATACTGACCGATCTTGTCGAGCTTGCGCCCTCGGGTGAACCCCTCCATGCCGTCCTCGATCATCAGCAGGCTGATGCCCTTGTGCCGGGCGGACGGATCGGTCTTGACCGCGGTCAGCACCAGCTTGGACAGCAGGCCGTTGCTGATGAAGGTCTTCTGGCCGTTGACGATCCAGTGGTCGCCGTCGTCACGCGCGGTGGTCTTGATGCCCGCCAGGTCGGATCCCGCCGCGGGTTCGGACATCGCGATCGAGCCGATGTACTCGCCGGAGACGAACTTTGGCAGCCAGCGAGCCTTCTGTTCGTCGGTGGTGAGATGGTTCAAGTACGGCACCAGGATGTCGTTCTGGACGCCAAGGCCGATGCCCACCGATCCGGTGAGGAACATCTCCTCGGAGATGATCTGGTTGAAGCGGAAATCCTTGACCCCAAGGCCGCCGTACTTCTCGTCGAACTCCCACCCGATTAGGCCGGCCGCCCCGGCGGCCAGCCACGCCTCGCGGCTGACCTTTCCGTCGCGTTCCCACTTCTCGACGTTCGGCACGCATTCCCGTTCGAAGAATTCCCGCGCGCTGGCCCGGAAGTCGTCGTGGACCTCGTCGAAGATGTTGCGGCGCATGTACGTTCCTCTACTCGGCCCACGAGACGATGGCAGGCAACGCACGACCCGGAGCGTAGATGTCGAACAGCCGCTCGCCGAGCAAGGCTTCGAGCTGATCGTGGGACCCGCACAGCGCGTCAACCTGAAAGCCACGCGTGACGTAACGGTGCAATTCGTGCTCGGCGGTCAGGCCGATCGCGCCGCACACCTGCAGCGCCACATCGCTGACCGCGCGGTGCGCCCGCCCCGCTGCGGCCTTGGCGGTTACGGCTGACAGCTGGCCACCGTAGCGCCACGACTCGCCGAGCAGCGCCCGCGCACCGGCCAGCGACGCCGACGCATCGGCCAGCGCGTGACGCGGCGACTGGAACGATCCGATCGGAGCGCCGAATTGCACACGCACGCTGACGTGTTCGACAGCGATGCGCAGCGCCTGCTCGGCCAGTGCCACCAATTCGGTCGCCAGGGCGCGCTGTGCCGCGGCCATCGCGCGGTTCCACTCCGTGGACGCCTCGACCAGGGTGGCGTCCAGCGGCCCACGCACCCGAGTCCAGAACGCCGACGTGTCGAAGGTATCCATGCGCTCACCGCTGAGTCGCGACGCGTCGACCACGCCCACCGACACCGTTCCCATCGGCCCCGAGACCGGGACGACCAACCGTCCCTCAAGTGGACCGAGCACGATGCCCGCCGCGTGGTCGTCGGCGGAACCCGGGACATGTCCAGGGGTCAGGCCGGGTAGCAAAACATGGTCGGCGGGTTCGTCGAGCAGTCCGGCCAACTCGGCCAACATGACGCGATCCAGGCAGTCGGTCAGCGCAAGCGACCGGCCTTGAGCACGGAATAGCAGCTCGCAGGCCTCGACGGGATATTCGGCTTCGATGTCCGACCAGCCCAGCTCGGCCAGCCGCGGACCGATCGCCACGTGTTCCGCCGAGCCCGATGTCGCCGCCGTCGCGGTGTCGTTGCCGGACTTGCCTGCCAGCTCCTCGAAGAGACGGAACACCGCCTCCTCGACCATCGGCCACGACTCGTCGATCGGCTGGCCTTTCCTGCTCATGAGCGGCTCATCTCTTCTCCCTGGGCAACCCGAGGAGGTGGTCGGCGATGATGCCGCGTTGCACCTCGGCCGTGCCGCCCATGATCGTGGCGGCCCGCGAGTACCACCACTCGGCGCGCGCGGTGTTCAGCGCCGCATTGCCGCGACCGGTTCCGGCGATCATCTGCTCCCTGCTGATCTCGAGAACCAGGTCGTTCACGTCCTTTTCAGCCCGGCCGAACAGCAGTTTGTCGATGCTGCTGTCTGCCCCGACCGATTCACCCGCGGCCAGCCGCCGGACGGTCGTGGCGGTCCGGGCCTGCGCAGCTACCACATCGACGTAGACCCGGGCGAAGCGTTGGCGTTGCGCGTTGGTGGCACCGGCGATCACCATGTCCTCGCGCAGCCGGCTCAGCTCGGTGAGCACCTTGTTCAAGACGGCGTAGCCGTACATGCCGCGTTCGTACTGCATGAGGTGCATCGCCACCGCCCAGCCGCCATCGACGTCACCGATCACCCGCTCGCGGTCGACGTGCGCGTCGTCGAAGAACACTTCGGCCAGTTCGCGGCGGCCACTTGCCAGTGCGATCGGCCGAATCGTGACCCCGGGCGCATCGGCGTCGACCATCAGCATCGTCAGTCCGCGGTGGCGGCTTTCGGGCGTACCGGTACGGACCAGCGCGAGCAGTCGGGTGGCAGTCGGCCCCTGGCTGGTCCAGATCTTCTGGCCGTTGACGACAAAGCCGCCGTCGTCATCGGCGACGGCGCGGGTGCGCAGCGTCGCGAGGTCGCTACCGGACTCCGGCTCGGAGAAGCTCTGGCCCCACCATTCGGCGCCGCTGAGGTAGCCGGGCAGGTAGGCGGCAGCCAGGCCCGGAGCGAATCTGAGCAGGGCGGGGCCCAGGGTCTCCAGCGTCCAGTGTTGCGCCGGTATCGGCAGCATCGCGTACCCGAGTTCCTCGTAGTACACGGCCCGGTGGATTTCGTTGCCGCCGAGTCCACCGGCCGCTTTCGGCCAGCCATACCGGTTCCAGCCATCGGCGTGCAGTTGCGCCATCACCTGAGCGTCGTGGGCCAGGCCGTCCTCGGCGCTGGTGAATGCGGCGGCGCGCCACTCGCCGGCAGGTTCCAGATCACGGAGGTAACGCCGGAAGTCCTGGCGGTACGACGCGACGTCGGATACGTAGAGTCGGCGACTGCTGTCAATGGCGCTGTCGACAGGGGCGGACAACCGACCCCCCTTCATGGGTGCCCGGACCCGGGCGCACGCCAGAATCCGCTAAACAGTTAGCTATAAGAGGCTACAATAACCCACGCCGACTATTCAGTGAGAGGGATCGCCAATGACGGCTTCACCCGTCGCCGCTGCCACCGTCAACTTCAACCCCGAGACCCGGCTGTTCATCGACGGCCGGCTGCGGGATTCATCGACCGGGAGAACCGTCGAGAACATCAATCCCGCCAACGAAGAAGTGCTGGGGCTGGCCACCGACGCCAGTGCCGAGGACATGCAGGAGGCCATCGCCGCCGCCCGCCGCGCGTTCGACACCACCGACTGGTCGACCAACCGCGAGTTCCGCCAACGCTGCCTGATGCAGTTGCACGATGCGCTGCAGGAGGAGAAGGAGGACATCCGCGCCGAGCTGATCGCCGAAGTCGGCGCGACAGTGGGGATGACCTACATCGCGCAGTTGGAATGGCCGCTGGCCGACGCGATCCGGTGGCCGGCGCAATACATATCCGAATTCACCTGGGAACGGATGCTCGATCAGGACGCCAAGATGGGCGTGCCCTACAACCGCGTCGTGGTCAAGGAACCGATGGGCGTCGTCGGCGCCATCACGCCGTGGAACTTCCCGTTCGAGATCATCAGCAACAAGGTGGGGCAGATCCTGGCCACCGGCAACACGATGGTGCTCAAGCCGGCCATGGAGACACCGTGGAGCGCGCTGCGGTGGGGCCGCATCATCGCCGAGAAGACCGACATCCCGGCCGGTGTGGTCAACATCGTCTCGGCGTCGGACAACGACATCGCCCAAGTGCTCGCCACCGATCCCAGGGTCGACATGGTGTCGTTCACCGGATCGACCGCGGTCGGCAAGCTCATCCAGCGGCTGTCCGGGGACACCATGAAGCGCAACATGCTCGAGCTCGGCGGCAAGTCGGCCTACCTGATCCTCGACGACGCCGACATGGACATGGCGCTGCCCGGCTGTATCGGCGCCCTGATGCACTCCGGGCAGGGCTGTGCGCTGGCCACCCGGATGCTGGTGCCGCGTTCGCATTACGACCAGGCCGTCGAGGTCGCCTCGGCGACCTTCGGCTCCCTCGCCGTCGGTGACCCCGCGGACCCGAATACCTTCTGCGGGCCACTGGTGTCGGCCAAACAGCAGGCCCGAGTGCTGAACTACATCGAGTCCGCCAAGGCCGAAGGCGGCCGGATCACCGCCGGCGGCGGCGTGCCGGAGGGCCTGGACCGCGGATTCTTCGTGGCCCCGACCGTCGTCGCCGACGTCGCCCCGGACCACACGATCTTTCAGGAAGAGGTATTCGGGCCGGTGCTGTCCATCACGCCGTACGACGGCGGTGATGACGGCGCCGTCGAGCTGGCCAACAACTCCACCTACGGCCTGGCCGGCGGCATCCATGGCTCCGACGAACGGGCGATGGCCGTCGCCCGCCGTATCCGCACCGGCTCACTGATGATCAACAGCGGCATGTACTACGGTGCCGACGCCCCGTTCGGTGGGTACAAGATGAGCGGTATCGGCAGGCAGAACGGCATCGAGGGCTTCGAGCAGCATCTGCAGACCAAGACGATCGGATATCCGCTGTGAGCGACATCCTCAGTGGCATCCGCGTCGTCGAGCTGGCGGCCTGGACGTTCGTTCCCGCCGCGGGCGCGGTGCTCGCCGACTGGGGTGCCGACGTCATCAAGATCGAGCACCCCGAAACCGGTGATCCGCAGCGTGGCCTGATCAGCTCCGGGATCGTCACCGGCGCAGGGGGAGTCAACCACTTCATCGAGCAGCCCAACCGCGGCAAGCGCAGCATCGCGCTGGACACCTCCACTCCAGACGGGTTGGAGCTGCTGATGAAGCTGATCGAAACGGCCGACGTCTTCGTCACGAACCTGCTGCCGGATTCGCGTCAGCGGATGGGGATCGACGTCGAGCAGGTGCGTGCGCGCAATCCCAAGATCATCTATGCCCGCGGCCACGGCTACGGCATCCGTGGCGACCTCGCCTCGCAGGGTGGCTTCGACCTCGCGGCCTACTGGGCGCGCGGTGGCATCGGCGATGCCTATTCGGCCGGTGACGGTTCCTACCCGCCGATTCAGCGGCCGGCGTTCGGCGACTCCTACGGCGGGCTGGCAATCGCGGGCGGTATCGCGGCGGCCCTGGTGAAACGCGAGCGCTCCGGCGAACCGTCGGTGGTCGACGTCTCGCTGCTCAACGCCGCGATCTGGCAGTTGGGTCCGGACATCGTCGGCGCCGGCGTCACCGGTCAGGACATCCCGAAGTTCAACTTGGACGAGATGCCCAACCCGGTGGCCAGTATCTACAAGACGCGCGACAACCGGTTCATTGCGTTCGTGTTGCTGCAGGCCGACCGATTCTGGGCGGACTTCTGCACCCGACTGGGCCGCGCGGATCTGATTCAGGATGAGCGGTTCGTCAACGCCGCGGCGCGGTTCGGCAACCGTAAGGAGTGCATCGGCCAGTTGCGCAACGCCTTTGAGTCCCAGGATCTCTCACACTGGGAGAAGGCATTCGCCGGCTTCGACGGCGTGTGGGACGTCATGCACACCGCTCACGAGGTGCACAGCGATCCGCAGGCGATCGCCAACGGGTATCTGCCCAAGGTCGCCGATGCGAACGACAACAAGTTCGCGCTGGCGGCCAGTCCCGTCCAGTTCGACGAGACGCCTCTGGACCTCACGTGTGCACCGGCCCACGGTGAGCACACCGACGCGCTGCTCGCCGAGCTCGGCTTCGGCGAGGACGAAATCATCGAGTTCAAAATCAATTCGGTTGTGCTGTAGTGGGTTCGGAGCAGCTCGCACGGCGCTTCCTGCATGTCAATCTCAACTGTGAATCACTGGACGCCACCGAGCATGTCTACGGCGAGGTGCTGGGCCTGAAGGCCCGGATGCGTACCGATGCCAAAGTCGCGACCGACGGCAGCATCCTCGGAATCGACGGCGACGAAACGTTCTGTGAGACATCGTTTCTCTACGACTCCCGAGGCGGCCGCGCCGGCTGTGCATTGGAGGCCATCGAGTTCCACAAACCGGCGCTGAAAGCCGACCCGAACAGCGACCCGACTCGTCCCGGCATCAGGTCGACTCTGCTGACGGTGGCCGACCTCGACGCAACCGTTACAGCGTTGCGCGACGCCGGCATCACCGTGAGCGGGCCTGTCGACGGCCTGATCTCCGGCTCCAAGTCGGCTCTCGCGCTCGACCCCGACGGCGCGGTCATCGAGCTCGCCGAAGCCCCGAGCGACAAGCCGGGGGCGGTGTTCGCCGGAATCCGCATCGCCGCCATCGACGCGGTGGCCACCGGAGAATTCCTCACCGCGATCGGCTTCGCTCAGGTGCAGGCGCCCGCACACGTCGAGGTCGCCGGCGACCAACTTACGCCCGGCGGGTCGTCCAATGCCGTCAAGTGCGCCGTGTCGCGCTACACACTGGCTGAGGACGCGCATCAGTTCAGCCTCACCGTGGTGGCGCATCCCGACACCCGCAAGGCAGATCCGGTGCCCTGGGGCGGGAACCATCAAGGGCTGTACCGGTGTGCGCTGCGGGTGGAGAACACCGAGGCGGCAACATCGTTGGTCCCCGATTCCGTTGAGGTGATGGGTGATCCGGTGTGGTGCCCGTTGCCGGGGACCAAGATCGAGGGGCTCTACATCTCATTCCTGCGCTCACCCGACGGAGTGGTATTCGAATACCACTCCGTCGGGTGAGCGCAGGAATGAGATGTAGAGCCCCTCGATCTTGGTCCCCGGCAACGGGCACCACACCGGATCACCCATCACCTCAACGGAATCGGGGACCAACGATGTTGCCGCCTCGGTGTTCTCCACCCGCAGCGCACACCGGTACAGCCCTTGATGGTTCCCGCCCCAGGGCACCGGATCTGCCTTGCGGGTGTCGGGATGCGCCACCACGGTGAGGCTGAACTGATGCGCGTCCTCAGCCAGTGTGTAGCGCGACACGGCGCACTTGACGGCATTGGACGACCCGCCGGGCGTAAGTTGGTCGCCGGCGACCTCGACGTGTGCGGGCGCCTGCACCTGAGCGAAGCCGATCGCGGTGAGGAATTCTCCGGTGGCCACCGCGTCGATGGCGGCGATGCGGATTCCGGCGAACACCGCCCCCGGCTTGTCGCTCGGGGCTTCGGCGAGCTCGATGACCGCGCCGTCGGGGTCGAGCGCGAGAGCCGACTTGGAGCCGGAGATCAGGCCGTCGACAGGCCCGCTCACGGTGATGCCGGCGTCGCGCAACGCTGTAACGGTTGCGTCGAGGTCGGCCACCGTCAGCAGAGTCGACCTGATGCCGGGACGAGTCGGGTCGCTGTTCGGGTCGGCTTTCAGCGCCGGTTTGTGGAACTCGATGGCCTCCAATGCACAGCCGGCGCGGCCGCCTCGGGAGTCGTAGAGAAACGATGTCTCACAGAACGTTTCGTCGCCGTCGATTCCGAGGATGCTGCCGTCGGTCGCGACTTTGGCATCGGTACGCATCCGGGCCTTCAGGCCCAGCACCTCGCCGTAGACATGCTCGGTGGCGTCCAGTGATTCACAGTTGAGATTGACATGCAGGAAGCGCCGTGCGAGCTGCTCCGAACCCACTACAGCACAACCGAATTGATTTTGAACTCGATGATTTCGTCCTCGCCGAAGCCGAGCTCGGCGAGCAGCGCGTCGGTGTGCTCACCGTGGGCCGGTGCACACGTGAGGTCCAGAGGCGTCTCGTCGAACTGGACGGGACTGGCCGCCAGCGCGAACTTGTTGTCGTTCGCATCGGCGACCTTGGGCAGATACCCGTTGGCGATCGCCTGCGGATCGCTGTGCACCTCGTGAGCGGTGTGCATGACGTCCCACACGCCGTCGAAGCCGGCGAATGCCTTCTCCCAGTGTGAGAGATCCTGGGACTCAAAGGCGTTGCGCAACTGGCCGATGCACTCCTTACGGTTGCCGAACCGCGCCGCGGCGTTGACGAACCGCTCATCCTGAATCAGATCCGCGCGGCCCAGTCGGGTGCAGAAGTCCGCCCAGAATCGGTCGGCCTGCAGCAACACGAACGCAATGAACCGGTTGTCGCGCGTCTTGTAGATACTGGCCACCGGGTTGGGCATCTCGTCCAAGTTGAACTTCGGGATGTCCTGACCGGTGACGCCGGCGCCGACGATGTCCGGACCCAACTGCCAGATCGCGGCGTTGAGCAGCGAGACGTCGACCACCGACGGTTCGCCGGAGCGCTCGCGTTTCACCAGGGCCGCCGCGATACCGCCCGCGATTGCCAGCCCGCCGTAGGAGTCGCCGAACGCCGGCCGCTGAATCGGCGGGTAGGAACCGTCACCGGCCGAATAGGCATCGCCGATGCCACCGCGCGCCCAGTAGGCCGCGAGGTCGAAGCCACCCTGCGAGGCGAGGTCGCCACGGATGCCGTAGCCGTGGCCGCGGGCATAGATGATCTTGGGATTGCGCGCACGCACCTGCTCGACGTCGATCCCCATCCGCTGACGCGAATCCGGCAGCAGGTTCGTGACGAAGACGTCGGCCGTTTCGATCAGCTTCATCAGCAGCTCCAACCCGTCTGGAGTGGAGGTGTCCAGCGCGATGCTGCGCTTGCCGCGGTTGGGCTGCTCGATGAAGTGGTTGACTCCCCCTGCGCCGGTGACGATCCCGGAGCTGATCAGGCCACGCTGCGGATCACCGGTTTCGGGGTGCTCGATCTTGATGACGTCGGCACCCCAGTCGGCGAGCACCGCGCCCGCGGCGGGAACGAACGTCCAGGCCGCCAGCTCGACGACGCGGATGCCACTGAGGATGTCGCTCACAGCGGATATCCGATCGTCTTGGTCTGCAGATGCTGCTCGAAGCCCTCGATGCCGTTCTGCCTGCCGATACCGCTCATCTTGTACCCACCGAACGGGGCGTCGGCACCGTAGTACATGCCGCTGTTGATCATCAGTGAGCCGGTGCGGATACGGCGGGCGACGGCCATCGCCCGTTCGTCGGAGCCATGGATGCCGCCGGCCAGGCCGTAGGTGGAGTTGTTGGCCAGCTCGACGGCGCCGTCATCACCGCCGTCGTACGGCGTGATGGACAGCACCGGCCCGAATACCTCTTCCTGAAAGATCGTGTGGTCCGGGGCGACGTCGGCGACGACGGTCGGGGCCACGAAGAATCCGCGGTCCAGGCCCTCCGGCACGCCGCCGCCGGCGGTGATCCGGCCGCCTTCGGCCTTGGCGGACTCGATGTAGTTCAGCACTCGGGCCTGCTGTTTGGCCGACACCAGTGGCCCGCAGAAGGTATTCGGGTCCGCGGGGTCACCGACGGCGAGGGAGCCGAAGGTCGCCGAGGCGACCTCGACGGCCTGGTCGTAATGCGAACGCGGCACCAGCATCCGGGTGGCCAGCGCACAGCCCTGCCCGGAGTGCATCAGGGCGCCGATACAGCCGGGCAGCGCCATGTCCATGTCGGCGTCGTCGAGGATCAGGTAGGCCGACTTGCCGCCGAGCTCGAGCATGTTGCGCTTCATGGTGTCCCCGGACAGCCGCTGGATGAGCTTGCCGACCGCGGTCGATCCGGTGAACGACACCATGTCGACCCTGGGATCGGTGGCGAGCACTTGGGCGATGTCGTTGTCCGACGCCGAGACGATGTTGACCACACCGGCCGGGATGTCGGTCTTCTCGGCGATGATGCGGCCCCACCGCAGCGCGCTCCACGGTGTCTCCATGGCCGGCTTGAGCACCATCGTGTTGCCGGTGGCCAGGATCTGCCCCACCTTGTTGCTGATGATCTCGAACGGGAAGTTCCACGGCGTGATGGCGCCGACGACGCCCATCGGTTCCTTGACCACGACGCGGTTGTAGGGCACGCCCATCTTGGCGTCCTGATCGAGCATCCGTTCCCAGGTGAATTCGGATATGTATTGCGCCGGCCACCGGATCGCGTCGGCCAGCGGCCATTCCAACTGCGCGATGTAGGTCATCCCCACTGTCGCGCCGACTTCGGCGATCAGCTCGGCGCGGATGTCCTCCTTCTCCTCCTGCAGCGCATCGTGCAACTGCATCAGGCAGCGTTGGCGGAACTCGCGGTTGGTCGACCAGTCGGTGGTGTCGAACGCGCGGCGGGCGGCGGCGATGGCCTCCTGCATGTCCTCGGCACTGGCGTCGGTGGCCAGCCCCAGCACTTCTTCGTTGGCGGGATTGATGTTCTCGACGGTTCTCCCGGTCGATGAATCCCGCAGCCGGCCGTCGATGAACAGCCGGGTCTCGGGGTTGAAGTTGACGGTGGCAGCGGCGACGGGTGAAGCCGTCATTGGCGATCCCTCTCACTGAATAGTCGGCGTGGGTTATTGTAGCCTCTTATAGCTAACTGTTTAGCGGATTCTGGCGTGCGCCCGGGTCCGGGCACCCATGAAGGGGGGTCGGTTGTCCGCCCCTGTCGACAGCGCCATTGACAGCAGTCGCCGACTCTACGTATCCGACGTCGCGTCGTACCGCCAGGACTTCCGGCGTTACCTCCGTGATCTGGAACCTGCCGGCGAGTGGCGCGCCGCCGCATTCACCAGCGCCGAGGACGGCCTGGCCCACGACGCTCAGGTGATGGCGCAACTGCACGCCGATGGCTGGAACCGGTATGGCTGGCCGAAAGCGGCCGGTGGACTCGGCGGCAACGAAATCCACCGGGCCGTGTACTACGAGGAACTCGGGTACGCGATGCTGCCGATACCGGCGCAACACTGGACGCTGGAGACCCTGGGCCCCGCCCTGCTCAGATTCGCTCCGGGCCTGGCTGCCGCCTACCTGCCCGGCTACCTCAGCGGCGCCGAATGGTGGGGCCAGAGCTTCTCCGAGCCGGAGTCCGGTAGCGACCTCGCGACGCTGCGCACCCGCGCCGTCGCCGATGACGACGGCGGCTTTGTCGTCAACGGCCAGAAGATCTGGACCAGCCAGGGGCCGACTGCCACCCGACTGCTCGCGCTGGTCCGTACCGGTACGCCCGAAAGCCGCCACCGCGGACTGACGATGCTGATGGTCGACGCCGATGCGCCCGGGGTCACGATTCGGCCGATCGCACTGGCAAGTGGCCGCCGCGAACTGGCCGAAGTGTTCTTCGACGACGCGCACGTCGACCGCGAGCGGGTGATCGGTGACGTCGATGGCGGCTGGGCGGTGGCGATGCACCTCATGCAGTACGAACGCGGCATGTACGGCTACGCCGTCTTGAACAAGGTGCTCACCGAGCTGAGCCGGCTGCGCGAGGACATGGTGATCGCCGGTGCCACCAACGCGCAACGCCAACGCTTCGCCCGGGTCTACGTCGATGTGGTAGCTGCGCAGGCCCGGACCGCCACGACCGTCCGGCGGCTGGCCGCGGGTGAATCGGTCGGGGCAGACAGCAGCATCGACAAACTGCTGTTCGGCCGGGCTGAAAAGGACGTGAACGACCTGGTTCTCGAGATCAGCAGGGAGCAGATGATCGCCGGAACCGGTCGCGGCAATGCGGCGCTGAACACCGCGCGCGCCGAGTGGTGGTACTCGCGGGCCGCCACGATCATGGGCGGCACGGCCGAGGTGCAACGCGGCATCATCGCCGACCACCTCCTCGGGTTGCCCAGGGAGAAGAGATGAGCCGCTCATGAGCAGGAAAGGCCAGCCGATCGACGAGTCGTGGCCGATGGTCGAGGAGGCGGTGTTCCGTCTCTTCGAGGAGCTGGCAGGCAAGTCCGGCAACGACACCGCGACGGCGGCGACATCGGGCTCGGCGGAACACGTGGCGATCGGTCCGCGGCTGGCCGAGCTGGGCTGGTCGGACATCGAAGCCGAATATCCCGTCGAGGCCTGCGAGCTGCTATTCCGTGCTCAAGGCCGGTCGCTTGCGCTGACCGACTGCCTGGATCGCGTCATGTTGGCCGAGTTGGCCGGACTGCTCGACGAACCCGCCGACCATGTTTTGCTACCCGGCCTGACCCCTGGACATGTCCCGGGTTCCGCCGACGACCACGCGGCGGGCATCGTGCTCGGTCCACTTGAGGGACGGTTGGTCGTCCCGGTCTCGGGGCCGATGGGAACGGTGTCGGTGGGCGTGGTCGACGCGTCGCGACTCAGCGGTGAGCGCATGGATACCTTCGACACGTCGGCGTTCTGGACTCGGGTGCGTGGGCCGCTGGACGCCACCCTGGTCGAGGCGTCCACGGAGTGGAACCGCGCGATGGCCGCGGCACAGCGCGCCCTGGCGACCGAATTGGTGGCACTGGCCGAGCAGGCGCTGCGCATCGCTGTCGAACACGTCAGCGTGCGTGTGCAATTCGGCGCTCCGATCGGATCGTTCCAGTCGCCGCGTCACGCGCTGGCCGATGCGTCGGCGTCGCTGGCCGGTGCGCGGGCGCTGCTCGGCGAGTCGTGGCGCTACGGTGGCCAGCTGTCAGCCGTAACCGCCAAGGCCGCAGCGGGGCGGGCGCACCGCGCGGTCAGCGATGTGGCGCTGCAGGTGTGCGGCGCGATCGGCCTGACCGCCGAGCACGAATTGCACCGTTACGTCACGCGTGGCTTTCAGGTTGACGCGCTGTGCGGGTCCCACGATCAGCTCGAAGCCTTGCTCGGCGAGCGGCTGTTCGACATCTACGCTCCGGGTCGTGCGTTGCCTGCCATCGTCTCGTGGGCCGAGTAGAGGAACGTACATGCGCCGCAACATCTTCGACGAGGTCCACGACGACTTCCGGGCCAGCGCGCGGGAATTCTTCGAACGGGAATGCGTGCCGAACGTCGAGAAGTGGGAACGCGACGGAAAGGTCAGCCGCGAGGCGTGGCTGGCCGCCGGGGCGGCCGGCCTAATCGGGTGGGAGTTCGACGAGAAGTACGGCGGCCTTGGGGTCAAGGATTTCCGCTTCAACCAGATCATCTCCGAGGAGATGTTCCTCACCGGATCGGTGGGCATCGGCCTTGGCGTCCAGAACGACATCCTGGTGCCGTACTTGAACCATCTCACCACCGACGAACAGAAGGCTCGCTGGCTGCCAAAGTTCGTCTCCGGCGAGTACATCGGCTCGATCGCGATGTCCGAACCCGCGGCGGGATCCGACCTGGCGGGCATCAAGACCACCGCGCGTGACGACGGCGACCACTGGATCGTCAACGGCCAGAAGACCTTCATCAGCAACGGCCTGCTGTCCAAGCTGGTGCTGACCGCGGTCAAGACCGATCCGTCCGCCCGGCACAAGGGCATCAGCCTGCTGATGATCGAGGACGGCATGGAGGGGTTCACCCGAGGGCGCAAGCTCGACAAGATCGGTCAGTATTCCGCCGATACAGCGGAATTGTTCTTCGAGGACGTGCACGTGCCCAAGGAGAACCTGGTCGGTGAGCTCAACCGCGGGTTTTACCATCTGGTCTCCAATCTGCCCAGCGAGCGGGTCGGCGTTGCCTGTTACGCGCTGCCCGCCGCTCGTCGAGCACTGGACCTGACCAAGGCATATGCGCTCGAGCGCACCGCGTTTGGTCAGCCGATCGGCAAGTTTCAGGTCAATAGGCACTTCCTCGCCGAAATGCAGACCAAGCTCGACGCCGCTCAGACCTACCTCGATCAATGCGTGCTCTCGGTCAACGACGGCACGCTCTCCGACCAGGACGCCGCCGGATTGAAATGGTGGACCTCCGAGGTCCAGTGGGAGATCATCGACCGTTGCCTGCAGATGTACGGCGGCTACGGCTATATCAACGAATACGAAGTGGCCAGGCTGTGGCGCGATTCCCGGGTCCAGCGGCTCTACGCCGGCACCACCGAGATCATGAAGGACCTCATGGGACGGGCAATGGGGTATTAGCGGTGATATTGCTAACTGACGGTCGCCAATTCCCGGCTCGAGCCGCCGACTCGGATAACCTGCTAAATGATTAGTTAATTCGCATATTCGCGTAACTGTGGAGGTTGCAATGGAGGTCACCAGTCTTCGGGAGCCGAAGATGGCCGATCGGGTAGCCACGGTGCTGCGGCGGATGTTCATCCGCGGCGAGATCACCGAAGGCACCATGCTGCCACCGGAATCCGAGCTGATGGAACGTTTCGGGGTATCCCGGCCGACGCTGCGTGAAGCGTTCCGGGTGCTCGAGTCGGAGTCGCTGATCCAGGTGCAACGCGGGGTACGGGGCGGCGCGCGCGTCACCCGCCCACGTCGTGAGACGCTAGCCCGCTACGCGGGCCTGATCTTGGAGTACGAGGGCGTCACGGTCAAGGACGTCTACGACGCGCGGGTGACCCTCGAGGTTCCGATGGTCGAGCAGTTGGCCAAGGACCAAAACCCCAAGGTGATCGCCGAACTCGAGCAGATCGTCGAGCGCGAGTCGCAGCTGAACCCCGGCAGCGAAGCCGTCGATCAACTCACCGACTTCCACGCCGCAATCGCGCGGTTGTCCGGCAATGCCACGCTGCAGATCGTCAGCGATATGCTCCATCACGTCATCGAAAAGGCAAACCGCTCTTTGCAACCCACCAAGGGCACCCGCGCCGAGCAGGCTGTCCGCCGCTCGGCGAAGACCCACCGGATGGTTCTGGACATGATCAAGGACGGCGACGCCGAGAAGGCCGGCCAGCTCTGGAAGCGCCATCTCCAGAAGGCAGAGGAGTTCGTCCTGACCGGCTCCGAATTGTCCACTGTCGTGGACCTTCTCGAATGACCTAAGCTCGAATGACCCAAGTCGACAAGCATACGAACGAGCACGATCTCGAAACTCCCGATTCGATACAGATCCGCTTCGGCATCTCCTACGTCGAGTCTCGTCCGGCCGAAGCCGTTGCCGCACTGAGCATGCCGATGGACAGGTTTCGCAACCCCTGCAACGGAGCGCCGACGGTCGGACCGTTGGCCATTCTCGTCGATGCGGCGGCCGGCATCGTCAACCACTATCGGCGACGCCCCGGCCAGTGGACGGTGTCAAGCGAGTTGTCGATGGACCTCAGCCTCGACGGCGTGGGGCATCTCGACGGTCCGGTGCTTGCCACTGCGCGCGCATTCGGGCCGCTGGGCGCGACATCGCTTGGGATATGCACGCTGACCTATCGCGGGATGGTGATCGGCGGCGGCACGGTGCGATCGTTCTTCATCGACGCCGAAGATGTTGTCCCCCAACGCCGGTCAGAAACCCTGCTCAGGTCGGCTGAGACCACGTTCGCCGACCTGATCGCGGTGCACGTCATCGACCATCGCTCCGGCCCGGTGCTGGCCCAGCGTGTCGACGGCAACCTCAACAACGACATCGACATCGTCCACGGGGGCGTGGCGGCGGCCGGCCTGGAGCTCGCGGCCTCGGCCGCCGTGAACCAGGACCGCACCGACGATCTATTGCAGACCGCCTCGCTGCGGGTGAACTTTCTGCGCCCGTTCTTCGCCGGCAGTGAATCCCGTTACGAGGCCACGCCGCTGCGGGTGGGCCGCAACACTGGCGTGGGCGATGCGCAGGCGATCGGCGACGACGGCAAGGTTGCGATCACCGCGCGGGTGACCGCCTACCGCTGACTGGTTGCCGCCGGCGAGTCTCCTACTTCTTTGAGCGCGCCCGGAAGGCAGCCACCCGCTCCTTGAATTCCGGAGTCGAGAACGAGGTGTACTCCTCGGCCAGCGCGTATTCCAGCACTCCTTGGGCCGCCTTCGACAGATGCATGTTCATCGCAACCTTGCTGGCCCGCAGCGCCTGTGGCGGCAGCGCCGCCAGTCGCTCGCCGATCGCGAGCGCCTCATCCAGCACAGCGTCGTCGGCGGCCACCTTTGTGACCAGATTGAGCTTCTCCGCGATCGGCACGGTGATCCGATCCCCAAGTAGGACATATTCTTTGGCCTTCATCATGCCGATCAGCAGCGGCAGCATCGCGGTGCCGCCGTCGCCGGCGACCAACCCGACCGCGACGTGCGGATCGGCCAGATAGCTGCTCTCTCCCATCACGAGGAAGTCGCTCAGCAGAGCGATCGAGCAGCCCAGCCCGACAGCCGGGCCGTTGACCGCCGACACCAGCGGCTTGGGGAAGTTGATCACCTCGAGGAACACGGTGCGGGCCTCGGTGATCTGAAACTGGCGTGCCACGGCGTCGTCGATCAGCCGCCCGAACATCACCATGTCGCCGCCGGCCGAGAACGCCTTGCCGACACCGGTCGTCACCACTGCCCGCACGTCGTCGTCGGCTGCGAGCACCCGCCAGATAGTGGCGAACGCGTGGTGAACCTCTTCGTTGACGGCGTTGAACGCCTCGGGCCGATTGATGCTGATGACATGGACGTTGCCGGTCTTCTCCACCAGCAGCCATGGCGCAAACTCTTCGTAGCCGGACAAGGTGGCGATCTCGGAAGTCGTCATGTGATGGTCCCGTCAGTTCTTTTCGTTGGAGAGGACAGTGACCGCGGAGACCGCGGTCGGCCCGCCGATGTTGTGCGCCAACGCCACTCGCGCACCGTCGACCTGGTTCTCGGCTTCACCGCGAAGCTGGTTGAACAGTTCGTAGCACTGCGCCACGCCAGTGGCGCCCGGCGGGTGGCCCTTCGCCTTCAGCCCGCCGCTCGGATTGATCGGAATCGACCCGCCAACGTAGTTTTCGCGGCCCTCGACCAGCTTGTAGGCCTCGAAGCGGTTGGCGAAGCCGAGATCCTCGTAGCTGATCAGCTCGACCCCGGTGAAGCAATCATGAACCTCGGCGACGTCGACGTCGCGCGGCGTCACCCCGGCCATCGTCATCGCGGCCTTGGCGGCGCGCACCGTCGGCGGGAACGTCGTCATGTCCGCCTTGTGCTGGTGCATCACCCGGTCCATACCCAGCCCCACACCGCGAACCCAGACCGGACGGTCGGTGTAACGATCAACGACATCTTCGGCGGCCAGGATCACCGCGGCGGCGCCGTCGCTCTGCGGGGTGCAGTCGTAGAGCCCGAAGGGTTCGACCACGATCGGGGCGGCCAGCGCTTTCTCGACGGTGATCTCATAGCGCAGTTGAGCTTTCGGGTTGTTCACCGCGTGGTGGTGGTTTTTGACCGCCACCATCGCCATGTGCTCCTTGGTCGCCGGCGATTCATGCAGATACCGATTGACGTGCAGCGCGAAGTTGGCCGGTGCGACCAGTCCCAACGGATAGTCCCAGGCATTGTCGCGGGTCATCGCCGCCCAATCCCAGAATGTGGTGTTCGACGAGGTCTCCCGGACCTTGTCGGCCCCGACGACGAGCACCACGTCGTACAAGCCCGAGGCGATGGCTAACGTACCGTTCCGGATCGCATCATTGCCGGTGGCGCAGGCATTTTCGATGCGCGTCACCGGAATGTCGGTCAGGTCGAGGGTGTCGGCCAAAATGCCGGACGGGAACCCGTCGGTGGTCGACAACTCGCCGAACCACGCGGCTTCGATCTCAGACTTCTGAATGCCCTTGTCAACGTTGGCGACCGCTTCGGCGTAGGCCATCGGCACCAGATCCTTGATGCCCAATTCGAAATGTTCAGCGAAGGGCGTCATCCCGGCGCCGACGATGGCGACGTTTCTCATGCCACGGCTCCTTCCAGCGTGCGGCCCGGCCAGAACGCATAGCCGTAGTCGGGGATGCCGGCCCGAACGGCGATCCTGCGCAACACCACTGAGCCCGGCTGGCCGATCGTCGCCTCGCCCGCGGGCACACCGGTGACCTTCAGCAGCACCCGCACCGGGCTGTCGTCGAGCTGAACGACGGCCAGTGAGTACGGGCTGGGCAGGTCGGGCACCGGGATCCGCACCGTGGTGTGGGTATACACCGTGCCGGTACGCGGCAGCGGCTCGAGCCGGTATTCGGTGGCCAACCGCCCGGCGTTGTCGACCCGCAGCCGGGGCGGGAACTGCGGCGCCGAGTCGATGCCCGGACTCTCCTCGAAAACCGCTGCCTCCCAGCGGATCTTCGGCTCGAACGCGCGCGCATACGCGGGCATCGAGATCGGAATGCCGACGCCGTCGGCGACGCGGGCCTTCGGCAATTCCTGGGCCGGATACTCGTCGCGGGCGATCCGGGGCTCGGTGCCTCCGAACGCGAGGTCGGCCGCGCTGATGCTGGACTGCTCGACCGCGAGCAGCAGGCCCTGCGTGCCCGCCTCGATTGCGTCGGCCAGCAGCCGGATGATCCCCGAGGCGGAGACAGTCGGGTCGCCGACGGCCTGCGATGTGTCGAAGGCGCTGCCAAATTGCGCCAGCGGGACACCTGTTGCCGCGGCCAGCGCCGGGTTCCCGGTCAGGCCCAGTCGGGTGAGGGTGGAGCGCACCCCGACTTCGCGTTGCAGTCGGGGGTCGACGTAGGCGTGCCGGGCGCCGTCCTCACCTCGGGCCGTCAGGGGCAGACTTCGCGTCTGGCGCGCCGACGGGGTCACGGTGGGGCCGCCGTCGCCCGTGAGGACCGCGCCGGCCCCCACCGCGAGGTCGTTGTCATCGGCGGCGATCACCAGGGTGGCGTCGCCGGCGCTACCGATCTGGTCCAGCACGGCCGGCGCACCGCCGAGCACCTCGCTCACGGGGGTGTCTGCCGGTAACGACAACGCGGCCAACAGCACCGCGCCATTGCCACCCTCCAAAAGTGGAAAGTCGCGGGACACCAGCACCACTCGTTGCGCGGTGGCCCCAGGATCGGCGGCGCGGCCGGCGGCGACGGCCATGGTCAGTGCGTCCTCGTCGGGCCCCTTGACCCGCCGGTCGCGCACAGTCCACGGTGGTAGGTAGGTCCCGATCGACAAGACCTGAGTCATAGCACCCCGCTTTGGTGGATGGCCGATTACATCGCCCAACTAAAGATCTATATAGTTATAGCATTCGAGCTCACAGCCTAGCGACGGACGGAAGGGCCAACGAACTGTGGGTAACGCCCATCCTCGCACCTCGGAGGGTCGCATCGTGGTGGTGACCGGCGCCGGCCGAGGCATCAGAAAGCGGCTGTGGTGAATTCGTTCGAGGCGTTGAGCGCCCGCGAGCCCGAGTTGGTCAAGCTGCGGTTCGCCGTGCGGGATTTCTTGCGGTCCGACCGTACTGAATTCGGCTGGCAGCCCGGGGTCGATTCGTGGCTGGCCGGATGGGACGAAGACTTTTCCGCGCGGCTGGGCGCGGCGGGTTTCATCGGCCTGACCATCCCAAAGCAGTACGGCGGCCACGGGCTCGGGCACCTGCACCGCTACGTGGTGACAGAGGAGCTGATCGCTGCGGGTGCGCCCGTCGCTGCGCACTGGACCGCCGATCGCCAGGTCGCACCGGGCCTGTTGAGTTATGGCTCCGAGGAGCAGCGCGAACGACTGTTACCCAAGATCGTTGCGGGCCAACTTTATTCGTCGATCGGCATGAGTGAGCACGGCGCCGGCTCCGATCTTGCCGCTGTACAAACCAAGGCCGTTCGCACCGACGGCGGCTGGTTGCTCTCGGGTAGCAAGGTGTGGACCAGCGGCGCCCACCTTGCCCACCAGGTCGTCGTGCTGGCCCGCTCCAGCCCGCCACATCCCGAGCACCGGCACGCCGGCTTCAGCCAATTCCTGGTGCCATGCCATGCCGAGGGCGTCCGCATCGAGCCCATCATCTTGATGTCCGGGGCGCACCACTTCAACGAGGTGCTGTTCGACCAGGTCTTCGTTCCCGACGCCGACGTGCTCGGCCAGGTCGGCAACGGCTGGCACCAGGTCACCTCCGAGCTGTCGTTCGAACGCAGCGGCCCCGAGCGGATCCTGTCCACCGGTCCCCTGCTGTTCGCCGCCATCCGCACACTCGCTCGCGGGCCGCTGCCCGACGACCGCACCACCGCCGACATCGGCGACCTGATGGCGCGGTTGATCTCGCTGCGGCAGCTGTCCCTATCCGTGGCCCGCACGCTCACCGACGGCGGCGACGCGGCCAACCAGGCGGCGCTGGTGAAGGACCTCGGCACCCGTTTCGAAGCCGAATCCGTCGAGTTGATCGCCGACCTGCTCGAAGGGTCCGCACCGAACCCCGAGGTGGCGGCCATGCTGAACACCGCCTGGCTGCACAAGCCCATGTTCACCTTGCGAGGCGGCACCAACGAGGTGCTGCGCGGCGTGATCGCCCGCGGACTGGGGCTGCGATGAGCGCCCTGGCCGGCGGGGTGTTTGCCGCCACCGACACCCGGGACGACGACGCACAGCTGCGTCGACTGGTCGACGACCTTGGGCGACGCTCCTACGACGCCCGTTTGGGCCATCGTGGCATCCCCGACCGGTTCGACGCCGAGCTCTGGCGCAACCTCGAGGACACCGGGCTGGCCCGACTGACCAGCACGCCAGACGCGGGCGCCGGCCCGCACGAGTTGGCCATTGCGCTCTACGGCTTGGCCCGTCACGCCGGTGCGGTGCCGTTGGCCGAAACCGACGCGCTCGCCGGATGGCTTGGCCAGCAGGTTGGGATCGAGCTGCCCGGCGGCCCGCTGACCGTCGCGATCGGCGACGCGGAAGACGACGGCAGCCGGGTCGTCGGCACCGCGAAAGCGGTGCCCTGGGCACGAGCCTGTGACGCCGCCTTCCTAGCCGTCACCTCACCCGCCGGACTGCGAATCGGCGTGATCGACGTAGTCCCCGGTGTGCTGCGGGAAGATCACAACCTGGCAGGCGAACCACGCGACTCGCTCACGTTCGACGTGCCGGCGGATCAGTTACACGCAGTCGACCCGGCGATCGGCGTTGAGCTGGCTCGGCGCGGCGCATGGTATCGCTGCGTACAAACCATCGGAGTGCTCGATGCCGCCGCAGCGCTATCGGTGGAGCACACCCGCCAGCGCGTCCAGTTCGGTCGCCCGCTCAGCGCCTTCCAGTCCGTGCAGCAATCGCTGGCCGGCATGGCCGGAGAAATCGAAAGAGCCCGCGCCGCTGCGGAATTGGCGGTCGCCGCCGCCGCCGAGCACGGCTTCGGCTCCCCGCACACCGACTACGCCGTCACCGTGGCCAAGGTTGCGGTCGGCAGGGCCGTCGGCCCGGTCACCAGCGTCGCTCATCAGCTGCACGGCGCGATCGGCGTCACCAGTGAACACCCGCTGTGGCTGTTCACCCTGCGCGCTCAGAGCTGGACCGGGGATTACGGCACGACCGCGAGCTACGCGCGGCGACTCGGCCGGCTGGTGCTATCCGCGGAGGACCCGTGGAGTTTGGTGACGAGCGATGTGACTCACATGGAAAGCAACACGAGATGAAGGAGAAAGCGTGACGGTACAGCAATTCGAGGGCGCCTCGGCGATTGTCAGTGGCGGGGCCGGCGGCCTGGGCGAGGCGACGGTCCGTCGGCTGCACGCCGACGGACTCGGCGTGGTGATCGCTGATCTCGCCGCCGACAAGGGCAAGGCGCTGGCTGACGAGCTGGGCAGCCGCGCGCTGTTCGTGAGCACCGACGTGACCAGCGAGGACAGCATTCTCGGCGCGATCGAGCAGGCGAACCAGCTCGGCCAGCTGCGCTACGCGGTGGTCGCGCACGGCGGTTTCGGTGTGGCGCAACGGATCGTGCAGCGCGACGGCAGCCCGGCCGACTTCGGCGGCTTCACCAAAACCATCGACCTCTATCTCAACGGCACCTACAACATGGCCCGACTCGTGGCCGCAGCGGTGGCCACCGCGGAACCTCGCGACGGCGAACGGGGCGCGCTGGTGCTCACTGCCTCGATTGCGGGCTACGAAGGCCAGATCGGGCAGACCGCCTATGCGGCGGCGAAAGCCGGCGTCATCGGGCTGACCATCGCCGCGGCCCGCGACCTGAGTTCGGTGGGCATCCGGGTCAACACCATCGCGCCGGGGACCATGAAGACGCCGATCATGGAGTCTGTCGGCGAAGAAGCCATCGCCAAGTTCGCCGCCAACGTGCCGTTCCCGAAGCGGCTGGGTACGCCCGACGAATACGCCGACGCCGCGACTTTTTTGCTCACCAACGGCTACGTCAACGGCGAGGTGATGCGCCTCGACGGCGCCCAGCGGTTCACCCCGAAGTAGGACGGCGCTACAACCGGCCGTCCAGCTGAAGCTCGGGGTGCACCCACTTCGGCGAGTTCTTCTCCTTGAACGCGCGGAAGCCCTCGCGCGCCTCGGGACCAAACATGCTGGTCTGCATGCCAATTCGGTCGAACAAGCCCAGGTAATTGTCCAGGCTGGCCTTGACCACGCCCCGTGCCGCCGGGGCGGTTCGACAGCATTGACCGAGAAGCTCTTTGGCCACGTCCAGCAGGTCATCGTGCGGAACCACCCTGGCCACCATGCCCCAGTCGAGGGCCTCCTGCGCGGTCAGCGTCCGGCCGGTGAACATCAGGTCCTTCGTGCGGACCGGGCCGATCAGGCGGGCCAACACCTGGCTGTAGTAGGTGTCGGCAATGCCGCGGAACAACTCGGGGACGCGAAAGGTGGCCCGCTCGCTGACCACGGCGAGATCGCTGCACATGGCGATCTGCAGTCCGCCACCCTGACACAGGCCGTTGACCGCCGACACGACCGGTTTCGGCGACTGCCGCAAGACGTCGAACGGCGTCACATCCATTCCCATGGTGGACGCGAAGTCCATCCAATTGTCCTCGGCGGCCTGCCCCAGATCGCCGCCCGGCGCGAAGACGTCACCGGTTCCGGTGATGAGCAGACCCGCGAGATCAGGATCGGCGTTGACCCGGCTGATCGCATACCGGATGCCGAAGTACATCGCGGGCGTCATCGCATTGCGCGCCTTCGGACGGTCCAGGGTGCAGATCGCAAACGCGCCTTCGCGTTCAAAGCGCAGGAACGGGGTGCCCAACCAGTCGCCTTCGGGAGGACGGGGACCGCCGTTGAGGCCATCGGACATGTGGGAATCCCTTCGAGAGCATCGATTGTTTCGCCTGAATCAAAGTAGCGAAATAGTTGTACGATTCCAATCTCCCGGCGTAGCATCCTCCACGTGGCGCAGGTCACTGAATCGCGCCCGCACCATCCCGCAAAGCGCGGCCACTAGCGAGCTACTGGAGGCAAACGAATGGGTTCACTCGACGGCCGGGTCGTCTTCATCACCGGCGCCGCCCGAGGGCAGGGCCGCTCGCATGCGGTCATGTGCGCCGAGCAGGGTGCGAACATCGTCGGAGTCGACATCTGTGAAGACCTTGAGGTCGTGCCCTACAAGCTGAGCTCCTACGAGGACCTCGAGGAGACGGCTCGCCTGGTGGAAAAGACCGGGCAGGAAATGCTTTTCCACAAGGCGGACGTCCGCGACAAAGCTGCCCTGCAGGAGGCTTTCGACGCGGGCGTCGAACAGTTCGGTCACATTGACACCGTCATCGCCAACGCCGGCGTGGTGTTGACCAATGCCGACGAGCGTGACGCCTCCGAAGCGTTGCGGCTCGGCCTCGACATCATGCTCATCGGCGTCTGGAACGCTTTTCAAATCGCGATTCCCCACCTGAAGGAGCGCGGCCAGGGTGGCAACCTGATCGCGACGAGTTCGATGATTGCGCTGCTGGATCTCACCGACGGTCGTGGCGGGACCGACGCCTACCTGATGTCCAAGCTCGCGATCACCGGCCTGGTCCGCTCTTACGCGAACATGCTTGCCGCCGACCGTATCCGAGTGAATGGGGTGGCGCCGACCAACTGCGCGACGCCGATGATCACCGAGAACCCGGCGCTATTCAAGGTGATCGAGGAGAACCCGCACCTGGTCAACGCGATGCAGACCGCGCTGCCGGACTTCCCGATGATCGAGCCGCGTGACGTGAGCAACGCCATCCTGTTCCTGATCAGCGACGCGGGCCGCTCGTTCACCGGAAGCATCCTCAAGGTGGACGCCGGCATGGACGTGCGGCGAGGCTAGTCGGCGCAGCGGATGCACTACCGAATCGACGGCCGATCGGCGCTGGTTGTCGGCGGCAGCAAGGGAATCGGCTTCGAGGTCGCCAAACAGCTTGCCGGCGAGCGTACGCGGGTGGCGGTCCTGGCGCGGACCAAGACCGACGTCGACGCCGCGGTCGAGACGATCCGAAGTGATGGCGGCACCGCGATCGGCGTCACCGCAGACGTCGGCAACGCGGAACAACTCGGCGACGCGGTGCGGGAGGTGACCGCCGAGCACGGTCCGCCGCTGATCGTGATCGGTCAGGCGAAGTATCAACGCCCAGGCGATTTCGCCGACATCACCGACCTGAACGTCTACCGGGAGTCCTTCGAACTGCACACGATGAGCCAGATCCTGCTGCTGCGGGCGGTAC
>DASXHV010000032.1:0-6578 GCA_036488285.1 Jatrophihabitans sp.
AGGTATGCACGGCGGCCGCGGCGGCCGCCGCCGACTGTGCGTAAGGGCCAGGATGAGCGAGTGCCTTGCGGGCCTGAAGGGACACCATGCCCGACCATCCGAGCTGTCGCACCTTCGCCCACGCCGCGGTCTGGGCTGCGTCGAGGTCGGTGCCCCAACCGGCATAGGTGGCGTCGCTGAGCAGCCCGGTCGACAGATCGAGCACGGACACGGCGTGCATGTTCAGGTAGCTGCTCACATTGGTCGGAGACAGTTGCGGGTACTGCCGCTCTGCCTGAGATGCACAGCTCACAGCTTGTTGGATTGCCGGAATGTGGTCAGGAAGGCAGCCGAGTTCCGGAACGATCATGTCCACCAGCAGCGGCTTGCCCGGGGCGACGCGGCGTAGCCCGGCGGCCGCCGCTGTCAGGAAGGACCGGATGGCCTCGGGACTGGACAATCCGTCGTGATAGCCCAGTTCGTCAGCGATCTTGATACCCGCGACCCCGGGTATGGCAGCAAGTGTGCCCAGCTGGGCTAGCCCGGCATCGAAGGCCACCGTGCCGGCCCGCCAGCGTTTGACCAGATCGGCCTCCAACCACACCCGCAGGTGATGTCGTTGAGCTGCTCGCACCCCAGCCGCATAGTCAGCAGGCGCTGACGGTGAGGCGACAGCGCTCGGTCGAGCAGAGTTGCCGTCTTTCCCAGTTCCTGCACCGCAACCGGCGCTCACCAGTACCAAGGTTGCCACCAGCGCAGCCGGCAACGGTCGGCGGCGAAGAACTCTCACCACTTCCGGGACGCCGATCGCTGGCCTCCGCACATCAGCCTCCCGAACTCCGCTGGTCTGTGCACGGGCGGCTACCCGGTCTTGAGGGCGACGATGCCCGCCATCCACTGGCCGCCGCTGGTACCCGTCGCGGCGTACGTACCCGACGCGGTGACCGTACGGTACGCGGTGCCCAGGTAATCGGAGGAGACAGACAGCGGTGCTAGCGCCGTCCATCCCGTACTCCAGACCGGCGTCTTTCCGGACTCGAGGCCCACCACGCCGATCAGCAACTCGTTTGCCTGGCTCGTCGCAGGCGTGTTTCCCGACGAGAACGACGCGGTGGATGCGGTTGCGCCTGCGGAGGTATCGAGCCCAGTCACGCCTGCGTATTCGTCGGCGGTGAGGTGCACTTCTGCTGCCGATGAATGGCTGACGGTGATACTCATACCTGCGGTGAGCGCCTTGACGCTAACGGCCACCATCAGCACGGTGCGATCTCCTGCGGAACCGTCGTTGACGTCGCGCGCGATGACGTAGGTGTTCCCATTCGTGTCCTGGGCGGACACCGTTGCGGTGACAGACGTCGAGGACAACAGCATCGAAATCACGAGTGTGTGACCGCCGGCGACGCCGGGCGATCCGACCGTCAATGTATTCGTCGTCGTTGCAGCTGCGGCCGTTGTGGATCCCACGCGCCTGACAAAGCCCGAACCTGTAGGTGCGGCTTGTGGGGTGGCTGAGGTTTCTGCTGATGGTGCTGAGGGGCCGATGCTGTTGAGTGCGGTGATCTTGTAGTAGTAGGTGGTTGCGTTGGTGAGGGCGGTGTCGGTGTAGCTGGTGGTGGTGAGGTTGCTGGCGATGGGTGTGCTGGCTTCGGCGTTGGCGGCGGTGCCGCGGTAGATGTTGTAGCCGGTGATGGGGGAGCCGCCGGTGGATGTCGGTGGGGTCCAGCTCAGTTGCACGGTTGTGTTGCCTGCGGTTGCGGTGACGCCTTGGGGTGAAGACGGCGCGGTAGCCGTGACAGCACCAGCCTTGAGGGAGACGAGGCCCGCCATCCATTGACCGCCGGACGTCCCGGAGGCGGCATATGAGCCCGTGGTCGTCACGATCCGATAGGCGGTGCCAAGGTAATCAGTCGAAACCGCGAGTGCCGGAAGTGCCGTCCATCCTGTCGACCATGTCGGGCTGGAACCGGACTCGGTACCGAGGACACCGATCAGCAGTTCGTTGCCCTGACTCGTCACCGGGCTCGACCCTGAAGAGAAAGCGGACCCGGTCGCAGATGCTCCCGCGGAGGTGTCTATCGCGGTAGCCCCGGCGTATTCGTCGACTGCGGCTTGGGTTTCCCCCGATGACGGATGGGTGAACGTAATCGTGCCGCCGGCGCTCACCGCCTTGACGCTCAGCGCGATGAGGGTCACGACCCGGTCGCCCGCCGATCCATCGTTGACATCGCGAGCCAGGACATAGCTGTTTCCGGCACTGTCAGTGGCCGACACCGCGCCGGTGATCGAGGTCGAAGACAGCAGGCTCGCGATCACCACGGTGTGTCCGGCAGCCACTCCGAGCGGGCCGACCGCGAACACGCTCGAGGAGCTTGCCGTCGAAGCGGTGGCCGAGCCGATTCGCCGAACGTAGGAAGTCGCCTGGGGTGCCTGCGGGGTGGCAGAGGATTCAGTCGAGAGTACGGACGCGCCCACGCTGTTGACTGCGGCCACCTTGTAGAAATACGTCGTTGCATTGGTCAGGCCGGTATCGGTGAATCCGGTTGTCGTGAGACCGCTGGCCACCGGTGTGCTCGATTCGCCATTGGCAACCGTGCCGCGGTAGACGTTGTACCCGGTAACCGGCGAGCCGCCATCAGTTGTGGGTGCACTCCAGGCCACCGCGACCGACGCGTTGCCGGCTGTTGTGACCACAGACTGCGGTGCGGACGGCGCGGTCGCTGCGGGAAGTCCGGCTGCCTCGTTCGACTGCGGCGACGTTCCGACCGCGTTCACTGCTGCGACCCGGTAGTAGTAGGTGGTGCCGTTGGCGAGACCGTTGTCGACGTAGCTGGTGTGGTTGACGTTGGCGGCAAGTGGTGTCGTCGACTCGGCGTTGGGCGCAGTACCGCGGTACACGTTGTAGCCCGTGATCGTGGCGCCGCCGGTCGAGGCCGGTGCGGTCCAGGACAGGCTGACGAACCCGTTGCCGCTTGGCGCGGTCAGGGCTGACGGTGCCGAGGGGACCGTAGCTGTCGGCTGCGGGGTTGCGGAGGTTTCGTTCGACAGCGGTGAGGTGCCGACGCTGTTCACCCCCGCGACTTTGTAGAAGTAGGCGGTCCCGTTCGCCAGACCCGTGTCCGTGAAGCTCGTCAGGCCGACGTTGCTCGCGACGGGCACGACCGACTCGCCTGCGGCCGATGTCCCGCGGTAGACGTTGTACCCAGTGATGCCGGAGCCGCCATCTGTCGTCGGGGCCGTCCAGGACAGCGAGACCGTTCCGCTGCCACCGGAGGCGACCAGATTCAGCGGACTCGATGGTGCTGTTGCCTGGGGCAACGCGGAAATCTCGTTCGACGGGGCGGACGGTCCGATCGCATTGACGGCGGCCACTGTGTAGAAGTAGGTGGATCCGTTGACGGCGCTGGTGTCGGTGAACGTCGTGGCCGTCACGTTGGTCGCCAGCGGCGTAGCGGACTCACCCCCGGCGGAAGTACCCCGGTAGACGGAGTATCCGGTTATGGGGGAGCCGCCGTTCGAGGTCGGCGCCAGCCACGACAACTTCACGGAACTGTTGCCTGCGACGCCGGTGAGGGTGCGCGGTGCGGATGGGACCGTGGCCTGGACCGCTTGTGGAGTCGCGGAGACTTCATTCGACTGCGCCGAGGTTCCGACCGCGTTGACAGCCGCGATCTTGTAGTAGTACTTCGTCCCGTTGCTCACGCCGTTGTCGGTGTAACTCAGTCCCGCGACGTTCGTCGCGATCGGGGTGCTGGCTTCGGCGTTGGCTGCGGTGCCGCGGTAGATGTTGTATCCGGTGATGGCTGACCCGCCATCGTCTGTCGGGGTCGCCCAGGACAGGCTGACCGAACCGCTGCCGCCGGTCGCGGCAACGCTTTGCGGCACCGATGGGGCGGTCTGGGTGCCTGAACCGATCTGGGCCCAGGGATGGGATTCATCCATCCGGCCGGCTACGAACGAGCCATTGAGGCAGTGCCCGGCATCGACGCCACCGCCGTTGAGGACCTGTCCGGAGTCGAGGTACTTCGTGGTGACTCCGGCGATGGTGAGTTGCACCGTCGGGATGGCTCCCGAGTTGGCGCACGAGGCGAAATTGCCGCCGTTGTAGGCGTTCGGCGAGTAATCCGAGCCGTCGAAGTTGGTGGAGTTCTGGCCGCCGGTCTCGGTCAACACCATGGTGCCGTGTGCCTTGACTGTGACGTTGCTGCCCCAAAAGCCGTAAGTACTGGAGCCGATGACGACAACCGGTTGTACTCCGGTGACGTCGGTGTTGCCGGGGTTGTCCAGTCGAATGGCACTGGCATCCCAGCAGGTGGTGTCATTGGGGTAGGCGGGGCAGGGTGATCCGGAGTAACTCGTGGGATCGGTGTAGGGCCAGGGGTTGGGCTGATTGACGCTGAAGCCGCCCGAGTGGGTGTCCATATATCCGACGAAGACGTTCAGCGGTGTTGCGGCAGATGCGCCGTCCAGCGCGCCCGTCACGATCTGCACGAACCACAGCAGGAAGGCGAAAACCACCAAGAGCGCGACGTTCCGGCCCCGAGAAGAATCGCCGGAACGTAACGCATGCATGATCCGACCGCCCCCCGACGTGAGCGACTACTGCACCTCGTGAGAAGTCTCGCTCGGGCAGGGCCGGTTTTGGCACCAGCACATGGATGAACTGACCTACGTTTGTGCGACGGCTGGCTATGCGATGACGGTGTGAACGAGGGCAGACGTGACACCGGGGCGGCAATGGGCACGGAGTTGCCTCCGGGCGGCAGACTGAGTCTGTGTCGCAACCACCGGTACCGGATTCCCCGAGTGTCGAGGAACCGCGGACGATCTCCGCGCAGCCGGCGCGCAGCGGCTCGGGACGGTGGTGGCGACGGGCTGTTCGTTGGTTGGCGGCAGCCTTGTTGACCCTGTTGATCGTTGTGACGCAGACCGCGACGGCCTATGACCTGCTTACCGGTGACACCGTCGCCGTGCCCGCGCTGGATGCGAATGGTCATTACGTGCGCACCGGCGATCTGGTCACTCACTACGAACAGTGGGGCGATCACGGCTCGCCAGTGGTGCTCGTTCACGGTTTCCTGGAGTCGTCGTCGGTGTGGGGCGATGTTGGTCGCCTGCTGGCCGGTACGCACCGCGTGTACGCCCTCGACATCCGTGGCTATGGCTATTCCGAGCGTCGCGGTCCGTACACGCTGGCCTCAGACACCGAGCAACTGGCGGCGTTTCTCGTAGCTATGAGGCTGGATGCTGCCAACGGGGCGGTGCCGCTGCTGGTGGGCCATTCCAGCGGCGCCGCGATTGTCGGCAACCTGGCGCGCCTGCATCCGCAGCAAGCGGCCGGCGTGGTGTTCATGGACGGCGACGGCACGCCTTACGGCGTCGGACCTGGATGGGTGCATCGACTGTTCATCGACCCCTACGCCACTGCGCTGATCCGCTCGATCACCCGACATCCGCAACTGGCAGCCACGATCTATCACAGCACCTGTGGTGCTGGGTGCCCGCCATTCGACGCGAAGGCGTGGCTGGCACCGTTTCGGGTGCCCGGCGCCGTCGCAGCTCTGAAATCCATCCTGGGCAAGCAGCTGATCGGGCTCACCTATGCTCAGGAGCTCCAGATTCGCGTCCCGGCCGCCGTCATGTACGGCACGGCAGACAGCGAGATGACCCCGGCTGACGCTCGCGACACTGCGGTCCGATTGCACACGACCCGGATCATCCCGATAGCCGGCGCGCACCATCTTGCGATGCTGTCTGCCCCGCACGAAGTATCCGATGGCCTCGCAAGCCTGCTCAGGACGCCTCGCTAAGCGCTGCTCAAGTCTGCAGTGGTAGGTCGGTGTGGTCACGCGTACCGATGTCGGGTCGCTGACCGCGGTAGTCGCCCGCAGGTGTTCACTTCCGATGGGTTGCCCTTCCTATCCGGTTTGAGCAAGGCTGATCTGCATGCCGGGAAAGCTGAAGCACATCGTCGTGTTCGTGCAGGAGAACCACACCACGGACAACTACTTTCCGTCGATGCGGGCGTGGGGCGCCAACGTCGCGACGGGTTGGCCTGTCCAGCCCAATCCACCGGCCAAGGACCAGAACCACAGTCGGGCGGCGTATGCGAAATGGCTGCATGCCCAGCAAGCCGGGACGACGACACCAGCCACGCACACCCAGTTCGATGACTTGACGGTCCTGCCGTACTACGCCTACCTCGCCGCGACCGGCGCCTTTCTCGAGAACCACTGTTCGGGCTTCGGGACGAACTCCACGCCCAACCACCTGCTCATCATCGGTGGCCAGACGCCGACGTTGCGCAACCCACCCCGTGCGCAAGCCCAGCCGGTGTGGGACATGCCGTCGTTGCTCGGCCATGCCACTGATCACGGCCTGTCCTGGAAGGCCTACACGGGCTCTTCGTCGTATCCGGTCGCGTTCTACAAGCAACTCAACGGGTCGCCGAACATCGTGCGAAGCGACGACATCGTCACCGACGCGACCGCCGGTACGCTGCCGGCGTTGTCGATGGTGTGGTATGACAGCCCGTACGACGAGCATCCGGTCGCCGACGTGAGCAAAGGCCAGGACAAGATCTGGCAGGCGGTGGATGCCAT
>DASXHV010000021.1:0-11448 GCA_036488285.1 Jatrophihabitans sp.
AGTTGCACGCGGACCTTGTGATGATCCTCATCGGGCTGACGGTCGGACTGATCGCCCTGCTCATGGCGGTGGGAGCAGCCGAACAGTTACGCAAGGCGGCATGGCTGGTGTTGGCGGCCGAACTCGCGCAGGGCGTCGTCGGCTTTGCGCAGTACTTCACCGGGGTGCCGGCACCGCTGGTCGCACTGCACATGCTCGGTGCCTGCGTGTTGTGGATCGCCGTACTGCATCTGGCATTGGTCGCGATTGGAACATCCGTCCGGAAGATCGAGCCGAGCCCCGTTGTTGCGTCCTGAGTGAAGCAGATTCCGCTCTCGGTCCTTGACCTTGTCCCGGTCGATTCCACCGGCGACACCAGCCAGGCGTTGCGCAACACAACCGAGCTCGCACGGCGGGCCGAGCAATGGGGATATCGACGGTTCTGGGTCGCCGAGCACCACAACATGCCGGCTATCGCGAGCTCGTCGCCGGCGGTGCTGATCGCACACCTGGCGGCAAACACCTCGACGATCCGGCTCGGCTCGGGCGGCGTGATGTTGCCCAACCACGCACCGCTGGTCGTCGCCGAGCAGTTCGGAATGCTGGGCGCGTTGCATCCCGGCCGGATCGATCTGGGCATCGGACGGGCGCCCGGCACCGATAGGCGTACCGCGTTCGCGTTGCGGCGGACCATCGAAGGCCTGTCCGCCGAGGACTTTCCGAACGAACTGGCCGATCTGATCGGCATGTTGGCCGGCGACCCGAACCGGCTCGCGGCGGTGCCGACCGCACACGAGCTGCCCTCGATCTGGCTGTTGGGCTCCAGCGACTTCAGCGCCCGGCTCGCCGGGATGCTGGGACTGCCGTTCTCCTTCGCCCACCACTTCTCGGCGGCCAATACCGAACCCGCGCTGCACGCCTACCGTAGCAACTTCCGTCCCTCGCAATGGCTGGAGGAACCACACGCGATGATTGCGGTCGCGGCCACCTGCGCCGACACCGACGAACGCGCCGAGTTCCTTGCCAAACCGGGCATGCTGACCTTTCTCAGCTTGCGGCGCGGCCAGCCGATTGCGCTGCCTACGCCGCAGGACGCTGCCCGGTACGAGTTCAACGAGGCCGAGCAGGCCTTCGTGGACGACCGCCGCGTCGGGCAAGCCATCGGCTCGCCCGAGACCGTCGAAGCGCAGCTGTCCGAGCTGCTCGAGCGCACCGACGCAGACGAGTTGATGCTGACCAACCAGGTGTATGACCTGACTGAGCGCGCCCGTTCGTATGAACTGATCGCGAAGCTGGCGGTGTCCTCGGCCGAGCTCGGTCCGGTTCGCTAGCGGGTCAGCTTCCGATCGTGACGTTGTGGGCGGTCAGCACGAACGTGACGCCGTCCGCGGTGGCAGTGACGCTCTGAACTCGCAGCCCGATGGGCAGGGTGCCGAGCACTATCGGCTTTGCGAAGACTCCCGTCAGGCTCTGGCTCACGCCGGGTGGCAGGCTCACGCCGCCCGCGCTGACCGACGGTGACCCGAACGTCACGGTGTTGCCTTGGACGTCGACCGTCGCCGTCACCGAAGCGCTGATGGTGTTGCCGAGCACGCTCACCGACTTGGTTGCCTTGACCGTGCCCCGGCCGTCCGAACCAGGACCGGCGTAACCGACCGACACCCCGAGAGCGCTGGACAAGTCTGGGTAGGAGATCACCGCGGTACCCGATCCGCTCTGCACGGTGCCCGACGAGAGGTTCGAGGAGGCGGTGACGTTCTTCAGATGCGCGTCCAGCCTGGTGATGCGCACCGTCCGGCCGCTTCGCTGCACGGCGAGGTCGGAGGCTTGAACACGCACCGAACGCAGCTTGCGTGCAATCGCCTGGGTGAGGAACGGGAAGCCCTCGATGGTGACCTTTGGTTTGGCAGACAGGTTCTGGCTGGTCTGCAACTTCTTGGCCGCTTCGTTCTCGGCGACCCGCACCCCGACCCGGTCAACGATCACCAGCAGAATCACGAGTACCGCAACCAACACCGCCAAGACGCGCAACGCCTTCACAAGAACCTTCCCACGCTGTAGATGATCAGGCCGACGATGGAGCCGACCACCGTGCCGTTTATCCGGATGAACTGCAGATCACGTCCGACCTGCAGCTCCAGGCGGCGCGACGTCGACTCGGCATCCCACTTGGACACCGTCTGGGTGATCACGTCGGTGATGTCGTTGGAGTAATGCGCCAGGACGTGTTCGACGACCGCCAGCACCCACCGGTCGCACTTGGCCTGCAGCACCGGGTCGTCGCGCAACGCCAAGCCGGTCTGGCGAATCACCGATGCCGCGACCTTGCGCAACTCTGAGTCGGGATCGGCCGCGGCGGCGAGCACAGCGTCCTTCAGCGGCGACCACAGGCTCGCCAGCGCGTTGCGGACCGCGGGATGGTCGAGCAAGTCGGTCTTGAACTTCTCCAGGGTCGCTGCGGCGTCCGGGTCGGTGCGCAATTGCTCCGCGTAATCGCGCAGCCGCTGGTCGAACTGTTTGCGCAGCGCGTGATCGGGATTGGCTGCCACGTCGGCGAGGAAGTTCTGCAAGCCGGCGAAGATCCGGTTGAAGACCCGCTCGTCGACCCATTCGGGCACCCACTCCGGAGACTCCTCGGCCAGTCGCTGCCGGAACAGCTCCCGGTTGTCGTCGAGGAACCGCATCAGTGCAGAGAGCCCATGGCCGAGCAGGATCTGGTGCTGGTTGCCTTCGACACCCAGATCCAGGACCCGCGCTACCAGTGGTGCGGCCGGGAGCTTGCGTAGTTGCGCCTCGGCGAAACGCTCGACCGCCGACCGGATGTCGTCGTCGGCGAGCACAGTGTTGGCACCGCTCAGCATGGTGCCGAACTCGGCGGCCAGTTGTTCGGGACGTCCGTCTGATGCCAGCCAGTCACCGATTCGCTGCGGAACCCGTGCCGCGATCACCCGAGGACGGACGACTTCGCGGGTCAGAAAGTTCTGCTGGACGAACTCCCCCAGGCTCTCGCCGATCTGATCCTTTTTGCGCGGGATTATGGCGGTGTGTGGGATCGGCAATCCGAGCGGATGCCGGAACAGCGCGGTCACCGCGAACCAGTCCGCCAGCCCACCGACCATCGCTGCTTCGCTGGCGGCCTGGACGAACGGCCAGACGCCGTGGTTGTCACCGAGCAGTTTGGAGATCACGAAGACCACGGCGGCGATCACCAAGCCGCCGGACGCGATGGTTTTCATCCGTCTCAGCGCTGCCGTGCGTGCGGCATCGCCGGTCAGATCGCCGGGCACGGTGGGAACCACCGCCGAAGGGGTCGGTGCTGCGCGGCCGGGATCGGCAGAGGCATTCATTGCCCGCAACTGTATGACTTCCCAGACCCCGTATCGATCTGAGGGCTATGGGGCCCGAATTCGACACTTAGGTCAGTGAGATCAGAGAATGCGGTCGGCGATGGCAGCCGCTAGCCGGTCTGCCGATTCAGCGTCGTGATCCAGGAAGAGCGATGGCTCGGTCAGCTCGGCCTCGACGACCACCGGGCCGTCCGGGGACGGAAGCAGATCGATCCGCGCATACAACAGCGGTTCGCCTGCGAGTTCAGCGAAATGACCCACCACCCGGGTGCCAAGGGCGATCTCGGCCGCATCCGGCGTCCTGGCCGAGATCTGCTCCGGGATGAACAGCGCGGGCCCGTCGAAGGCGTATTGGACCCCTTCGGCAAGCATCCGGCCCTTGCGGATCGCGTGGCTGAAACGTCCCTCGATGAAGATCAGCGCGGTCTCGCCATAAGTGTCGACGCCGTCCAGGTACGGCTGCACCATTGCGGTTACGCCCTTGGCGTGCAAATCCCCGACATGCGCAGTTGCCCGATCCAGCTCACCATCGAGCCCCGCATCGAACCGACCCGCACCTCGCGATCCGGCACCCACCGCCGGCTTCACGATGAAATCCCCCGTGGCCGGTAACGACGCCCACTCACCGGGCGCGGCAAAGCTGGTCGGCACCACCGGCACCCCAATGCGAGCCAGGTCCGCCAGGTACCGCTTGTCGGTATTTGCCGAAACCACCGAAACCGGGTTGCACAGCCGGGGTACGGCGGCCACCCAGTTCAGAAATTCCGCACGCCGACCCGTGTAGTCCCACGTCGATCGCAGCACGGCCAGGTCGTAGCCGTCCCAATCCACCGTGCGATCCGACCATGACACGAGCTCGGCGCCCACACCTGCGCGGGCACAGGCCTGCAGCAACAACCGGTCCTCGTCGAGACCGTCCGGGATGAACGCCTCACAGGTCACGATGGCCACGCGGTTGCTCATGCGGGCGAGCCCACGGAAAGCCACCGGCGCGCTCGTCGACAGCCGTCCGATGGCAGATTCTGCTCACACCAGGTACTCGCCTACCCTCGGTCCCGACACAAATGAGGAAACTTCGAAAGGCAGGTGCGCACCGACAGTGCCCAGCAGTCGCTGGCGCCGGGGCCTGATCCGGCTGCTCGCAATTGCGGTCACCGTGCTGCTGTCCGGCGCTGGCTGGCAGGTCCTGCACCACCGACCGCCCATTCTGCTGACCGCAAACGGCCATCGGATCGACGATCCGATGGCAACCTTGCAGACGGGCGAGCGCAAGGTGCTCGACCTGGTGGCCAGTCGTCATGGCGTCCGCGCGAACGACACGCGCTGCTACTACACGACGACCGACCTTTCCTCCCCCTACCCGGTGCCCGTCACCTTGCAGATCGCGTGCGGGCCGGTGCTGTTCATCGACGGCGACAACAGCCAGCCGTACCTGACGTTCCCGCTGAGCGCCATCCCGGCATCCGGTGGCCGGGTCAGGCTCACCGTGTCCGGCGACGCCGACCAGACGCTGATCAGCGGCGACTCACCCGGTCGGCGGCTGGTCCGCCCGGACTCCCTGCAGCCCCCAGGTGGCATCGACGGGGCTGGTGGTTTGATACTGCCGCCGGCGCCGCCGGCGGTCACCGACGTCCTCACCCACACCTCGCGGATCGGCTCCAACATCACGTCCGCTTCTCCCAGCGCGGTGATGATCGGGCCGCGCTCGGGCGTCCGGTTGCTCAAATACGGCTTCGTCCAGCGTTACGGCACCGGCGACGCCGCACGCTCAGCACCGCACGGCAAGCGCCTGCTGGCTTTCCAGGTGCAGCCGATGCCAGGAGACCTGGCATACCTTCCACCGCAGCTGTCCGTCCGGGTCGGCGGCGGCCTCGAGCGAGGTCCGCTGATCATCACCAACGACTACGTGGTCACGGCGGTACCGGCCACTGCGCCCTCAGTCGACCTGGTCCTCACCGACGGCGGTGTCAGCCAGTCACTCTCGCTGCTGACCGGTGAGCCGGGCAGCAGCAACCCGCTGATCGAAAGCCGGACGAAGCTCACAGCCAACGTCGCTACATCCAAGAAGGTGACAGTGCGCGTCAAGGCGGCACACGGCGCCGCCGGACTCATCAGCGGCGTCATGACAATCAGCGGAGTGCGGCTGTCCTATTGGGGCGGCGACGGCAGCCATGCCAGCACGCCTGACCGGGCCCTGCTGCACGTGATGGCGACCGTCAAACTAACCGGCGACAAGCAGGGCTACGGGGTCGAATCCGGGTTGCTGTCCGTGACTCCGATCGGAATGGGCTCGGCAATCGCACGCAACGCGGCCGCGGACAAGAACTCCCAGGTCGACGACGTCGTCGACGTGCCCGCATCCATAACGTCAGGGACGATCTCGTTCTCCGGCACCGTGACGAATTCCTCCGGCAGCATGACGGTGATCACGCCGGTGAATGTGGCATTCACGATCCCGGCGAGCTGAGTCACGACGAAGTCGCGGAACGACGTCAGCGTGGGAACGACGTCAGCGTGGGAACGACGTCAGCGTAGGAAGGTATCGACCGCGACAGCGACGAAGACGAACGCCAGGTAGCTGTTGGACAGGTGGAACAACCGCATCGGCTTGCCGGCTTCACCACGCATCGTCGCTGCGAGCAATCGATGCGCCTCCGTGATCAGCGCAACCCCTGCACCAGCTGCAAGCACCCCGTAGATCCAGCCGGTCGCAATCGGCCACAGCGCCAGCGACGTTGCGACCGTGAGATAGGAGTACCCGACTATTTGACGTGCGACCTGCACCGGAGTCGCGACCACCGGCAGCATCGGGACGCCGGCGCGCGCATAGTCATCGCGGTAGCGGATCGCCAATGCCCAGAAGTGCGGCGGCGTCCAGAAGAAAACCACCCCGAACAGGACGACCGGAGCCCACGCCAGCGAGTCCGTCACCGCGGCCCAGCCGATCAGCACCGGCATGCATCCCGCGGCGCCACCCCAGACGATGTTCTGCGAGGTCCGTCGCTTGAGCAGCATCGTGTAGACGACGACGTAGAAAGCGATGGCCAGCGCGGTCAAGCCGGCAGCGAGCCAATTCGTCGCCCACCCCATGATCGCCACCGCAAGCACACCAAGTGCAACGCCGAAGATCAGGGCGCCGGTCGGCGAGACCTCGTTACGGGCCAGCGGCCGATGCCCGGTCCGCCGCATCAAGGCGTCGATGTCGCGATCGATGAAACAGTTCAACGCGTTGGCGCTGCCCGCGGCAAGCGTGCCACCCACCATGGTCGCGACGACGAGTTCCCATCCCGGCAAACCCTTGGCGGCTAGGACCATCGCCGGAAGCGTGGTGACCAGCAGCAGTTCGATGATGCGGGGTTTGGTGAGTGCGATGTAGGCCCGGACGGCCACCATCGCCGGGCGCGGCGTCACGACGTCGGGGCCAGCCGCCTTGGGGGCCACCGGGGTCTGCGTCACCCGCTCAGACTAGCCGCCGCATAAACCGTTCAGGTAGCCGCACTCCCGGGCTGTGGCTGCCCTCGCAGCAGCTGTTTGAACACCTGTTAGAACACCCGTTAGAACACCCGTCCGAAGACCTCGAGAACTCACGGGACCCGCCCGCGAACGGCCACCGAAAGCGATTAGGCTCAACACTGAGACCGCAAGATGCGAATAGGTAGGAGTGGCACGTGACCGACACCGCGCCCGAAGTAGTGCAACGTCATCCCGAGTGGTGGACCGAGCTTGATTCGAAGGCGGTGGACACAGCTCGGCTGCTTGCCGCTGACGCTGTGCAGAAGGTGGGTAACGGCCACCCCGGTACCGCGATGAGTCTGGCTCCGTTGGCCTATCTGCTGTTCCAGAAGGTGATGAAGCACGACCCCTCCGACCCCAACTGGGCCGGCCGGGATCGTTTCATCCTGTCCAACGGGCATTCCTCGCTCACGCTGTACTGCCAGCTGTTCCTCAGCGGCTACGGTCTTGAACTCGACGATCTGAAGGGTTTGCGGACCTGGGGTTCGCTCACGCCCGGCCACCCCGAGCACGGCCACACGATCGGGGTCGAGACCACCACCGGCCCGCTCGGCCAGGGCGTCGGCAACGCAGTCGGGATGGCGATGGCCTCCCGTCGCGAACGGGGCCTGTACGACCCGGAGACTCCACTGGGCGAGTCACCGTTCGACCATCAGATCTACGTCATCGCCGGCGACGGGTGCATGGAGGAGGGCATCTCCTCCGAGGCATCCAGCCTGGCCGGCCACCAGCAGCTGGGCAACCTGACCTTGATCTGGGACGACAACCACATCTCGATCGAGGACGACACCAACGTCGCCTTCTCCGAAGACGTGATCAAGCGTTACCAGTCCTACGGCTGGCACACCCAGTACGTCGAGTCCGGCGAGGACGTGGTGGCACTGGAAAAGGCGCTCGGTGCTGCAAAGGCCGAGACAAACCGGCCGTCCTTCATCGCCATACGCACCATCATCGGATGGCCGGCACCGACCAAGCAGAACACCGGCAAGGCACACGGCTCGGCACTCGGCGAGGACGAGGTCCGGGCCACCAAAGAAATCCTCGGCTTCAACCCCGACGTCCATTTCGCGGTCGACGACGAGGTCCTCAGGCACGCCCGCGAGGTCGTCAACCGGGGCCGTGCCGCGCATGCCGAATGGCAGCCGGCCTTCGACGCCTGGGCAAAGGCCAACCGGAAGGCCAAGGCGCTCTATGACCGGATGACGACTCGCACGTTGCCCGACGGCTGGGCCAAGAAGCTGCCGGAGTTCCCGGTCGAGAAGGACGGCAAGCCGAACTCGCTTGCCACCCGCGCCTCGTCCGGCAAGGTGCTCACCGCCCTGGCCGACGTGTTGCCTGAACTGTGGGGTGGTTCGGCCGATCTGGCCGAGAGCAACAACACCTCGATGGAAGGCGAGCCCAGCTTCGTTCCGTCCGACCACCAGACCAAGGAGTGGCCCGGTGGCCCGTACGGCCGGACCCTGCACTTCGGGATCCGCGAGCATGCCATGGGCTCGATCATGAACGGCATCACGCTGCACGGCGGCACCCGCGTCTATGGCGGGACCTTCCTGGTGTTCAGCGACTACATGCGTCCGGCGGTCCGGTTGGCTGCCCTGATGAAACTCCCCGTCATCTATGTCTGGACGCACGACTCGATCGGCTTGGGCGAAGACGGCCCGACCCACCAGCCGATCGAACAACTGGCCGCGCTTCGGGCCATCCCGGGTTTGGACATCGTCCGGCCCGCGGACGCGAACGAGACCGCCGTGGTCTGGAAGACGGTGCTGGAGAACACCGACCGGCCCGCGGGCATCGCGCTGTCCCGGCAGGGCTTGCCGGTGCTGGACGCGGCCAAGGTCGGTGGTGCGGCCAAGGGCGGGTATGTGCTCGAAGAAGCCTCCAGCGGGACGGCGCACGTCATCCTGATCGCCACCGGTTCGGAGGTGTCGATCGCGATCACCGCCCGAGAACGCCTCGAAGCCGAAGGAACCCCGACGCGAGTCGTGTCGATGCCTTGCGTCGAATGGTTCCGGCAGCAGGACCGCGCCTACCAGCAGCAGGTGCTGCCACCGGCTGTCCGGGCTCGGGTCAGCATCGAAGCCGCTGTGCCTCAGGGCTGGCGTGAGTTCGTCGGCGAGTCCGGCGAGATCGTCGCCATCGACCACTTCGGCGCCAGCGCCGCAGCGTCGGTGCTCTTCGAGCAATTCGGATTCACCCCGGACCGCGTGGTCGCTGCCGCCCACGCCTCCCTCGAACGGGTCGGCGAGATCACCGGCTCGACCACCGGAACCTGACGCCGCGACGTCAGCTGATCCAGACGTCACCTCATACAAAGGAGAATTCCATGAGCGACGCACTCGCCGACCTTTCCAACAACGGCGTATCGATCTGGCTGGACGACATCAGCCGTGAGCGACTCACCTCCGGCAATCTCAAAGACCTGATCGACAACAAGCACGTGGTCGGGGTGACCAGCAACCCGTCGATCTTTCAGAAGGCGCTGGAGCAGGGCGACTCCTACAACGGACAACTCGCTGACCTGGCTGCCCGCGACATCAAGCTGGAGGAGGCGGTTCGCCTGATCACCTCCTACGACATCCGCTGGGCATGTGACGTGCTCCGGCCCGTTTACGACCACACCAGCGGCAAGGACGGCCGGGTGTCGATCGAGGTCGACCCCCGGATCGCACACGAGACCGATCGCACCACCGCAGAAGCCAAAGCGTTGTGGTGGCTCGTCGACCGTCCGAACGTGATGATCAAGATCCCGGCCACCCTCGCCGGCCTGCCTGCCATCACCGCCGCGACCGCGGCCGGCATCAGCATCAACGTCACGCTGATCTTTTCGATCGAACGCCATCGTGCCGTGATGGATGCCTACCTGGCCGGCCTCGAGCAGGCCCGCTCGGCGGGCATCGAGTTGTCCACCATCCGCTCGGTCGCGTCGTTCTTCGTGTCCCGCGTCGACACCGAGATCGACAAGCGGCTGGACAAGATCGGCACGGACGAAGCCAAGGCAGTACGTGGCAAGGCCGGCATCGCCAACGCCCGGCTGGCCTACGAGGCGTTCGAGCAGACCTTCGCCGGTGACCGATGGGCATCGCTGGAGGCCGACGGCGCGCACCGGCAACGGCCGCTGTGGGCTTCGACCGGCGTCAAGGATCCTGCCTACGACGACACGATGTACGTCACCGAACTGGTCGCCCCGGACACCGTCAACACCATGCCGGAAGCGACCCTCAACGCGGCCGCCGATCACGGCCGCATCACCGGCCCAACCGCCAACACCGGCTACGACCAGGCCCGCGAGACCTTCTCGGCGCTGTCCGCTCTCGGTATCGAGATCAGCGAGGTCACCGAACTGCTCGAGACCGAGGGTGTCCAGAAGTTCATGGACTCCTGGTCGATGCTGCTCGAGGGTGTGCAGAAGCAACTCGACGCGGTGGCCGCGAAATGAGCGAGCTTCGCAGCGAGCGCATGCGAGCGAAGGGCACGAGGACGCCATGAACGACCCGCTGTCCGAAACCTCAGCCGGTGGCGTCGAGCTGACCTTCCGCTACGCCGACTCCGACGGTTACGCAGCGGCCGTGCAGCAACTGGTGGACGACAAGGTCGCCAGCAGGATCGCCGCGCAGGATCCGACCCTGTGGGGCCCGGATGCGGAGTCCGAGGCGGCCATCCGGCTCTCCTGGGTGAGCCTGGCCGACACGTCTCGACCACTGGTCGCCGAGATCGCCGCGTTGCGCGACGAGCTCATCAAGGAGGGCGTCGACCGCGTCGTGCTGGCCGGCATGGGCGGCAGCTCGCTCGCGCCCGAAGTCATCTGCGCCACGGCCGGGGTCGAACTCGTAACCTTGGACACCACGGACTCCGGCCAGGTCGCCGCGGCACTCGCCGCCGATCTGGACCGGACCATCCTGGTGGTGTCGAGCAAATCCGGCGGCACCGTAGAAACTGACTCGCACCGCCGCGTGTTCGAGAAGGCGTTCAGCGACGCCGGCATCGACTCGAAGCAGCGGATCGTGGTGGTCACCGATCCCGGTTCGCCGCTGCAGAAAACGGCAGAGGACGCCGGCTATCGCAAGGTGTTCCTCGCCGACCCGAACGTCGGCGGCCGGTACAGCGCGCTGACCGCCTTCGGGCTGGTCCCGTCGGGGCTGGCCGGTGCCGATATCGGTGCGTTGCTCGACGAGGCGGGGACGGCGGCGGCGGCACTCGGTGTCGACGACGCCGCCAATCCGGGTTTGCGACTGGGCGCGCTGCTCGGCCTGGCGCACAACGCCGGTTCCGACAAGGTCGTATTCGGCGATTTCGGATCCGGCATTGCCGGCTTCGGGGACTGGGCCGAGCAGCTGATCGCCGAATCCACCGGCAAGCTGGGCAAGGGGCTGCTCCCGGTCGTTGTCGAGGCGCCTCGCGAGCCCGGGTTCGTCGACGCCAAGAAGGACGCGATACTCGTCCACCTCGGTGGCCTGCACGCCGACTACCCGCCGGCCTCCGGCTGGGGCGTCGGGGTCACCGGGCCGCTCGGTGCGCAGTTCATGGTGTGGGAGTACGCGACCGCGGTTGCCGGCCGACTGATCGGCATCAACCCGTTCGACCAGCCCAACGTCGAGGAAGCCAAGAA
>DASXHV010000039.1:0-3146 GCA_036488285.1 Jatrophihabitans sp.
CAACAGTGCGGGAAGGTGTGGCGCGCGGACTTCCGTCCGGACTGGCCGGGTAGTCTGAGTTCGTGGAAAGCAGCAGGTCAGGCAGCGCGGAGTACGACAACGTCGCTCCGCGCATCAACTGGATCGCCAAGGCCGTCATGCCTGATTTCAGCTGGATCGGCAAGGCGGTCATGCCCGACTTCGGCCACCTCGCCAAGGGGTGGGCCGTCGCCGCCATGCCGGACTACAGCGATCGGTTCGCGCAGATCGCCCAGGCGGCGATACCCGACTTCAGCTGGCAGTTCGACGAGATCACCAGAATTGCGATGCCCGACTACAGCGGGCAGTTCAAGCAGCTTGCCAACGCCCTCACGGCCAACTTCAGCTGGCAGTTCGACCAGATCACCAAAATCACCATGCCCGACCTAAGTCGACAGGCCGAGCTATTCGAGCAGATCGCCAGGCAGTCAGCGTCGCTGACGCTGACCGCCGCTGGCGTCGACAAGCTCAGTCAGGCAGCCGCCATGACGATCTTGGTGGACGCCGTCCCCGCGGATGTTTCGAAAGACGAGAAGTGGCGACGAGCTGCCAACGCGTGGGTCGCGACTCATGGTCTCGCGATGTTTTTGTGGCTCGCTGCATGCGTCATGGTGGTGATGTTCTCCGTCACCTCCGCAACCGATCCTGCCCTAATCGACCAGGTCAACAGGATTTTCGCGACGCCGGGCGTGATCGTGGCCATCGGCCTCGCATTCTGGTTCGAGCGAAAAAAGTAACTGCCTGTCATATCCCCTCGCCGTTGGCTTCGAGCATGTGCGAGCAGAAGAACGGCTCCCTCACCTGGACGGATTCGGGCAGCTCCGCGGTGGCGCGGAACGCGCGCAGCGTGACGTCGTCCTCGTCGAACTTGACGGTGGACCAGGTGTAGCCGGGGCCGCGGGCGAGTGCGGCGTCAAGCAGGACCCTGCCGAGGCCGCGCCGGCGGTGCGGCCCGTCCACTGCGAGGTAGACCAGGACGCCGCGGCGCTCGATTCCGCACAGCTGTACGTCGACGTAGGCCCAGACCGTGCCGCGCACGCTCAGCTCGATCCGCCCGACTCCGCCGCGCACCCTCGGTGCCCGCGGGGTGAGCTGTACCGGGTTGTCGGCGCGCAGTGCGAGCACGCCCGGATGCTGCTCAGGCCGGTGGTCGATGACGAACCACGAGTCGCGCGGCAACCGCAGCGTTCTGCACAGCTCGCACGTGGACGTCGCCAGCCGCATCGTGTGGTCGTAGCCGTTGCTCGAACCGGCGACGTCGCACACGTGCCCGTTCAGGCAGCGCGTGTGCGTGCGGCCGGACCGGAACGGCAGGTCGTCCGGCCCGACATCGTTCGAGCTTTCAAACATATGTTCGATACTAATAGGGCTGTGAGTGCCTGACCTGCCGGTTCAGAAGCCCGCAGGGGTCCAGCCACACCAGCCGACCCCGGTTCGACCGCGAGCGGCCGTCTCAGGCTGCGAAATTCGGCCCATCCGGGCCCGCTCAGGCGGCCGTCAACGGCACGAGGCCGGGTCGTGCTGACCAGGGAGATCCGCCTGCAAACGGCCGCGAGCGGCTGCCTCAGGCCGCACGATGGCGATCAGCAGAGGTGCACGGTCTCGACCATCGGCCGTATCGCTAGAACCAGCCGGTTTCCCGGTTCAACTCCGACGTCGCCACCTCTTCGACGTACCCATTTGCGAACTCGACCGTCGCGTAGTCGCCGCCGAACAGGCCCGACCTCGTCCCGGTCACCCGCCCCTCAGTTCCAGCCGGCACGTGGGAGAACACCGCCCCGCCGACCGCAGACCGGTTCGACACCCGGTCCCCGCGGCCGAACCGCGTCGGCTGGTCTTCGGTCCACCACCGTGTCCGGGGTCGCTCCTCCCCCTGGCCAGCGGAACCCCCGCTGCTCCGCCCCTCCTGTGCGCCCCGCTCCAGCTCGGACGATCGGTACAGGCCATCACCGTCGTAGTCCGCCGCGTAACTCGCCGGCGCCTCGCCGCGCGTGCTCGGATCGCCAGGTCGCCACGGCGTGAACTCCTGCCATGCATCGGAGTCGTAGTCATCCGCGCCGCGGTCGCTGTAACCGCCTCCAGTGCCTTCGGGTCGTCCCGCCATCCTCGCCCCTCCTAGCGTCTCCGGTGCATCTAATGTGCAGGTCGTCAGGCATCGACGCAAGGAAGCCTCGCGTCGCGAGACGTGACTTAGTTGACCGCATTAGCAGGTCGGCGATTCCCGATGAATGCTGAAATTTGGTCCGCAGCGACTTCGTAGCAGAGTCGGTTGGTGCCCGGCACAGTACGCGCAGAGTGCGGACTGATGATTACTCCTGGAATTTCCCACAAAGGGTGATCGCTAGGCAGCGGTTCTGGATCTGTGACGTCGAGCGCCGCCCGCAACCGGCCGGTCTTGACCTCGTCGACCAGTGCGACGGTGTCAACAATCCGCCCCCTGCCGGCGTTGACTAGCAACGCTCCATCATCCATTCCCGCGAGTAGGCTAGAACCGAAAAGGCGATCAGTCTTTTCATTTAGCGGGGCCGTGATAACGACGATCGCGTGTCCGGGAACGAGTGTTGGCAATTCTTCGGCAGAGTGAATCTCACCTCGGGCCGAGCTAGCCACCAATGTCGACGTTACGTCGAAAGCGGAGAGGCGACGTGCGACCTCGTTTCCAATTGCCCCTGCTCCCACAATAAGCGCCTGCTTTCCGGCCAGAGTGTCGGCATCGTATCGCCGATGCGCCCAGACGTGCTGATCTTGAAAACGCACGAGCGCCGGCCACTGGCGGAACTGGGCGAGGACAGCTGACAGCACCCACTCCGAGACGGGCCCAGCGTGAGCGCCGCGCGCAGTAGCCAGTGTGACCCTCGCGGGTACGTCCGCCAGCCATTCGTCAGCTCCAGCGGAGAGAAGCTGAACCATGCGCAAGTCGTTTAGCTGAGCCAGGAACGGGATTGGCCGGTGGCTCCCCCGGTAGGGCGGCAGCAGGATGCTGGCTGACCGCTGGTCGGCGGTGAGCTTGTCGGCGTTAGGGTCGTACGGCAGTACCTCGATACCGGGAATTTCCCCAATTATTTCGCGCCCTACACGGTCGTCAATTTCGTCACTAACCAGCACTCGCGTGACTGAATCCGCCATTT
>DASXHV010000106.1:0-62252 GCA_036488285.1 Jatrophihabitans sp.
CGGTGTCCAGGCACCGCCGCAGGGCCGCAGCGACTACGCTGTCGGTCACTATGAGTTCTCTCCTGGACCGGGTTTCCTGCCCCGCTGACCTGCGCGACCTCGGCACCGACGACCTCGGCGCACTGGCCATCGAGATCCGCGATCTGCTGGTCAGCACGGTCTCGTCCACCGGCGGCCATCTCGGGCCGAATCTGGGTGCGGTGGAGCTCACCATCGCGCTGCATCGGGTTTTCGACTCGCCCACCGAGCCGATCCTGTTCGACGTCGGCCACCAGGCCTACGTGCACAAGATCCTTTCCGGCCGGGCCGCCGCGATGCCGAGCCTGCGTCAGACCGACGGGCTGTCCGGGTACCCGAGTCGCCTGGAGAGCGAACACGACTGGATCGAGAACTCGCATGCCTCCACGTCGCTGTCCTACGCCGACGGGCTGGCCAAAGCCTTCGACGTCCGAGGCGATCGCCGACCGGTCGTGGCCGTGGTCGGCGACGGTGCGCTCACCGGTGGGATGTGCTGGGAAGCGCTGAACAACATCGCCGGCTCGGACCGTCCGATCGTCATAGTGGTCAACGACAACGGACGCTCGTACTCCCCGACCATCGGTGGGCTGGCCGAGCACCTGGCCGGCCTGCGACTGCGACCCGGCTACGAGCGGATGCTCAGGAACGTCAAGGGGACCCTCGGCCGCACGCCCGTGGTCGGGCCGCCGCTGTACGACGCGCTGCACGGTTTCAAACGCGGCGTGAAGGATCTGCTGTCGCCACAGGGAATGTTCGAAGACCTCGGCCTGAAGTACCTCGGCCCGGTGGACGGGCATGACCTTGAAGCGCTGGAGCATTCGTTCACCCTGGCCCGTCAGTTCGGCGGTCCGGTGATCGTGCACTGCGTCACCCGCAAGGGATATGGCTATGCGCCGGCGGAAAACGACGAAGCCGATCAGATGCACCAATCCCGTGGCTTCGACCCGGAGACCGGACTGCCCAATCCGGTGACCGGCAACTCGTGGACCAAGGTGTTCGCCGACGAGATCGTCGCCCTCGGCGGGCAACACGACGACATCGTGGCGATCACTGCGGCGATGCTCGACCCGGTCGGCCTCGGCCCGTTCGCCAAGCGCTATCCCGGCCGGACGTTCGACGTCGGCATCGCCGAACAGCACGCCATGACCTCCGCAGCGGGAATGGCCGCCGTCGGACTGCATCCGGTCGTTGCGCTGTACGCGACATTCCTCAACCGCGCTTTCGATCAACTGCTGCTCGACGTCGCATTGCACAAAGCGGGCGTGACGATCGTGCTCGATCGCTCCGGCATCACCGGCGAGGACGGCCCCAGCCACAACGGGGTGTGGGACCTGGCCTTGCTGGGTATCGTGCCCGGAATCCACCTCGGCGCCCCGCGCGACGAGGCCACGCTGCGTGCACTGCTTCGCGAGTCGGTCGAGATCGACGATGCGCCCTCGGTGGTTCGCTACCCGAAGACGGCGCTGGGCGCTGACATTCCGGCGTTGCGCAACGTCGGCGGCGTCGACGTGTTGTCCGAGCCGGACACCGAGGACACCGATCTGCTGCTGGTCGCCGTGGGATCGATGGCTGGCGAGGTGCTCGACGCAGCGCGCCGGGTCGCCGAGGCCGGCTACACCGTGCGGGTGATCGATCCGCGCTGGGTGACGCCGATCCCCGCTGCAATCGCGGAGCTGGCTGCCCGGTCGAGGGTCCTCGTGACGGTCGAGGACGGGGTGGCCGTCAATGGCGCCGGTGCCCGACTTGCGCAGAATCTCCATGATGCCGGGTTGGCGGTGCCGAGCCGGGCGATCGGCGTGCCGGTCGAGTTCCTCGCGCACGGCAAGGTGCCCGATGTGCGGAGCCGGATCGGCCTGACTCCGCAAGGGATCTCTCGTCGCATCATCGAGTTTGCAGCTGCAACCCTCGGGCCCGCCGAACCCGCCGACGCCGGCGCGGAAACCGAGAAGCAGTGGTTGATCGATCCCGGACGATCGGCCGAGACTCACAGAGATTGACGCATTTCATACATCGACACATCAGCTCGTGAGATTGTGTTGCCCGACAGCGACAGCCGTCACGGCTGGCGTCCTTCAGGAAGCGGAGACAGCGTGCGCGTACTTGTGGTCGAGGATGAGACCCAACTGGCCGACGCGGTTGTGCGTGGGCTACGACGGGAAGGCATGGCGGTCGACGTCGCATATGACGGCGACGAAGGCTTCAACAAGGCAACCACGACCCGATACGACGTCGTCGTGCTGGACCGCGATCTGCCCGGAAAGAGCGGCGACGAGATCTGTCGGGTGTTGACCGATGAAGGCGTGCTGACCCGCGTCATCATGCTGACGGCCAGTGCGGCGATCGAGGACCGCGTAGAAGGTCTGGCACTCGGCGCTGACGACTACCTGGCCAAGCCGTTCGCGTTCGCCGAACTGGTCGCGCGGGTGCGGGCGCTCGGCAGGCGCGCGACGCCGGCGGCGCCCCCGGTTCTGCAGGCCGGGGACCTGATCCTCGACCCGTCCAAACGCACCGTGTTGCGGTCCGGCCGCAACATCGATCTGACCCGCAAGGAATTCGGCGTGTTGGAGACGTTGCTATCGGCGGCCGGTGTCGTTGTGTCCAGTGAGGAACTGCTCGACCGGGTCTGGGACGAGCACGCCGATCCGTTCACGACGACTGTGCGCGTGACGATGATGACGCTGCGCCGAAAGCTCGGCGAGCCGGCGATCATCGAGACCGTGGTTGGTTCCGGATACCGGATCGACCCGACGCTGGTCACGGCCGATGACAACGAGGAAGCCGGAGGTTCGACCGCACAGTGAGGTTGATGCAGCCGACGCTGCGGATCAGAATGGCGCTGCTGTACGGCGCACTGGTCCTACTTATCGGCGCCGCGTTGCTACTGACGTCTTACTTGCTGCTCGACCGTGCGCTGATCCGCGCGCAGCCGGCGAATATCCCGCCCGGCAACGTCGTCTTCACCGACCAGGGCACCGGCAACCGGCTGGTTTGGAACCCGTCCAACACCCTGGCCACGGCGCGGCACGATTCGTTGAACTACCTGCTCAACAACGGATTGTTGTACTTCGGGGTAATCGTGCTGATTGGCTCGATCGGCGGCTACCTGCTCGCCCGCCAGGCGCTGCGTCCGGTTGCTCGGATCACGGCCACCGCACGTCGGCTGTCGACCAAGACGTTGAGCGAACGGATCGGCCTGGGCGGTCCGGACGACGAATTGCGCGAGCTGGCCGACGTCTTCGACGACATGCTCGGACGTCTGGATGCCGCGTTCAACAGCCAGCGTCGTTTCGTGGCCAACGCCAGCCACGAACTGCGTACCCCCCTGGCGGTGATCCAGACCGAACTGGACGTCACGCTGTCGGACCCGCATGCCAGCGCCGAAGAGCTCAGGCGGATGGGCGAGGTGGTCCGCGATGCCACCAATCGTGCCCAGCGGTTGGTCGACGCGTTGCTCGCACTGGCCCGGTTGCAGGGCCGTGAGGGGCAGGGGCTGGAGATCTCCGAGCGAGTCACGCTCAGCGAGCTGATTCCGAACGCAGTCGCCGCCGCCGAAACCGAGGCGGTCACCCGCGGAATCACGATCACCGCCGAAGGTGAAGCCGCGACCATCGGCGATCCCCGTTTGCTGGAAAGGGTAATCGGCAACCTCGTTGAGAACGCAGTGCGCTACAACGTGCCCGGTGGTTGGGTGAAGATCATCACCGAACCGTCTCAGGAGGCAGGCTCGCAGGTTGCCCGGATCACGGTTCAAAATACCGGTGTGAGTGTCGCCCCTGAAGAAGTCGAAGGCCTGTTCGATGCATTCCGACGCGGAGGCCGCGCACGCACGGGTCAGCGTGGTGCCGGGCTCGGCCTGTCGATCGTCCGCGCCATCGTCGACGCGCACCACGGATCCATCAAGGCAACCGCCCACCCGGGCGGCGGCCTGGAGGTCGAGATCACTCTGCCGGAGGCGGCTGCCCACACCGCCCCGGCGGCTGTCTAGAACCGCTCGCAGATGGCCCGCATCTCATTGCCGCGCTGGACCGCGCACCCGATGTTCGCTGTCGCGGTGCTGTTCGCGTTGGCCGTGCTGCTGATTGTGCATGGCGAACCGCAGCCGTCGACGCGACCGAGTGGCAAGTCCGTTGTGGTGACCGGCACGGCCCCGGCACCGGTCACCGCGCCATCGGTGATTGCCATCGATGGCGGTGTGTTGCGACGCCGCGACAAGACTGGCCTGCGAACGATCGGCCTGCCCGACGGTGCTCAACCGCGGGAGGTGATCAGTAACCGTGGCCTCGTAGTGGTGCTTGCGGTGACGGCCGGAAAGCAACGCGCGTACGCCGTCACCAAGAACTCGACCATCATCGATTTGGGCCTTGCGGACAACGTGATTCCCGCCGTCCAGGGTGACGCCGCGGTGCTGGTGGAGTCGGCCGTGTTCGATCCCGGCCAGGTGGTTCCGGCACCGACTGCGACCGCCGGCCCGGGTGCGACAGAGTCGAGTTCGTCCAAGCCGCCGACTACCCAGCCTGATCTCGGCGACTACATCGTGCGCCGCTACAACGCGGCCGGTAAGGCGACCGGCGCGACCGAATCGCTTCCGTCCGGAATGCGGGTCGGAACCGACACCCGGGTTGGTCTGGTGGTGTGGCAACCGATCAGCCGGGTCTTCGTGGACGGTGTCGCGTCGGAATCGCTGTCAGCCAAGGCCGTGCTGATCCGCCCCGATCGCTCGTTGCGCGATATCGGACCGGTGCATCCGCTGGCGGCAACCGCTGACAACCTGCTCGTCTGGGATGTCGCCAGCCGGCAGTTCGGGGTGATGCCGCTGCGTTACGTCACGGCCACGTCGACAAGCACCGCGTCACCATCGGCCTCGGCCTCGTCCTTTGCTTCGAGGACGACCAGGTCCCCGTCGCCGTCGCCGAGTCCGACCACGGTGGCCGGCGCCCGTTTCTACAACTCGACCCGCGGCTTCGTAGTCACCGGTCCAGCATCGTTCTCCCCGAGCGGGACGTCGTTTGCCGTCTACGCCCAGGTCGGCAGCCGGCGGCGGTTGGTGATCGGTGAATTGGCAGCGCAGCTCACCGACCAGATCGAGGTGCTCGCGCTGGTCAAGCCGGAGTTCAAGCCGAGCCCGTCATCCGGCGATCCCAGCGTGAGCGCCAGCCCGGTCGATCCGTCCGGTTCGGCGACGGCGACGCAGCCCGTGATCTCCCCGGACGGATACCCAATCGCCGCACCGCTCGCACCGGTGTGGTGGACGGGCATGGTGGTCGGGGTCGGGACCGACGGCACCATCGTGGGGTACCGGCCCGGCAGCGGCCGGGCAGCTCTGCTGGATCTCGGCATGACCGCAGTGACCTCACTGGCAGTTTTGGAGAGTTAAACAGCGGATCGCTGGTTTACGCTCCAAAACTTGGGGGCTCGGGCGGCTCGGGCGGCGGGTTCTTCAAGGCTGCCGTGAGTTCGGCTGCGAGCAGGTCGACCTGCCAGCGCCGGGCACCGAGTGCGGCCAGCCGGTCCCGGACGCTTTCTTCGGTCAGCTGGTCGACGCCGTGCCAGGCCAGCCGCCGGATCACATCGCCGGCGAGCAGGTTCTGGCTGACCACCTGGTGGCGCTCCGCGGCAGTGCTGACTACCTGCTTGCAGGCAGCCAGTCTGATGGCGGCTGCCGGGTCCTTGTCCCGCCAGCGAGACGGCGGCGGCATTGCATCCGGGTCGTGGCTGACCTGAGCAAGGGTCGGCAGATCCTGCTCGGCGACAGCCCGGCCGGCCTCGATTGCGGCGAACCAGTAACCGGCTTGCCGACGTTGCCGGGGGCCGCTGAACACACCGAGCGCGGTCAGCTCGCTCGTCCGCCGCGGCGCGGCCTTCACCGCGGCGATGATTGCCGAGTCGGGCAGCACCCGTCCCGGCGCTATGTCACGCTCGGCGGCTCGACTGTCGCGTGCCTGCCACAATGCTCGGACGATTGCCAGCTGGCGCCGGCTGCGAATCGCGTGGATACCCGAGGTGCGCCGCCATGGTTCTGACCTGGGCGGTGGCGGAGGTGCATCGATGATCGCCTGGCATTCCTGCGCGGCCCAGTCCCGCTTGCCGGTCCGATCCAGCTCGGCGATCAACACCTCACGTAGCTCGATCAGCAGTTCGACGTCGAGGGCGGCGTAGTCCAGCCAGCTCTGTGGCAACGGCCGGGTGGACCAGTCCGCCGCGGAATGCCCTTTCTCCAGCGCGATTCCGAGATATTGCTCCACCATCGTTCCGAGCGCCACCCGCTCCGAACCGAGCAGCCGTCCGGCGAGTTCGGTGTCGAACAGGGCGTCCGGGCGCATGCCCACCTCGGCCAGGCAGGCCAGATCCTGGCTGGCTGCGTGGAGGATCCATTCGACGCCCTTGAGGGCATCATTGAGGGGGGTCAGATCCGGCAGGGCGATCGGATCGATCAGCGCCGAGCCGTATCCGGTCCGCCGCAGCTGCACCAGGTAGGCGCGCTGGCTGTAGCGGTAGCCCGACGCTCGTTCGGCGTCGACGGCGATCGGCCCGCTGCCCGCAGCCAGACCACGCGCCGCCTCGGCGAGTTGAGCTGGTGTGGTCAGAGGTTCCGGCGTCCCGTCGCGCGGAGTTCGCAACAGCTCCGCGACGGGGGACTCTGATTCGGCTGTCGGCTGTTCAGCCGCCGCCGAGGCTTCGTCAGCGCTCACCGAGGACGGCCACACCCTCCGGCGGCAGTCCGGCCGCCGAGGTCAGCAGGTCGACGAAGGCGAGCAGGTGACTGCTCAGATCGGCTGTGGTCGCGGTCCAGGATCCGCGCAATTCCAGCTGGGTCGTCGACGACGGGCCGTGTACATCCCCGAAGCGGGTGGAGGTGGTCTGGGTCACGGTGCCACCGACAGCGGTGTGCGCAGCGGATCGGCTTTCCAACGCCTCGGTCAGCCAACTCCAGCCAACCGCCGGCAGCAACGGGTCGCCGGCCATGTCGGCGGAGAGGTCGGCTTGGGCATAGGCCACCAGGCGCAGTTCGCCGTCCCATGCCTCGGCGCCGTCCGGGTCGTACAGCACCACCAGCCGTCCGGTGGCAGGCTCGGACGAGGCGGTCGCGATGTCGATCGACACGGCGAAGGACCACGGCGCCAGGCGCTGCGGGGGACGGATGCGTTCGACATGGGCTTCGGAGCGCACTCGGGTCGCCAGCAGACTGGACACTGCGGAGCGGAACGGTTCGGGTGCGCTGGCGGGCACCGTGTCAGCGTCGACATCGGACGTGTCGCGGCTAGCAGTGATGCCGGAGTCGGGCAACATCGACAATCCCCTCTGCGGTATCGGCGCTTGCGGTGATGGAGCGGCCGATGCCGGCGGATCCATGAAGTATGCGCCTAGGAACTTCGCATGTGTTACGACGCCTCTGGGTGAGGCGCGCCGCAGCGGGGGAGACAGGGCACTGCGGCCGGAGACCGGTCGTGTAACGATGGTCTGTGATGATGCCGCCGACCACGACCGCGAGCGCCCCGACAACGGTGCCGCTGCTCGCTGCCGCCGCGGGGCAACAACTGTCCCGCCCGCCCGTGTGGTTCATGCGTCAGGCGGGCCGGTCGCTGCCCGAATACCGCGCGCTGCGGGCCGGAACCTCGATGTTGCAGGCGTGCCGGACCCCCGACCTGGTCACCGAGATCACCATGCAGCCGGTGCGGCGGCACGGCGTGGATGCCGCGATCTTCTTCTCCGACATCGTTGTGCCATTGGTGGCGGTCGGCATCGACCTGGACATCGTTGCAGGCACCGGCCCGGTGGTCGCCAGCCCGATCCGCAGCCTCGCCGACGTCGACTCGATCCGGGCTCTGGGCGCCGAGGACATCCCCGACATCGCCGCTTCCGTCCGGCAACTGATCGGCGAACTCGGCGGTGTGCCGTTGATCGGATTCGCTGGCGCGCCGTACACGCTGGCCAGCTACCTCATCGAGGGTGGGCCGTCCAAGGACTACGCCCGGACGAAGGCGCTGATGCATTCCGAACCCGCCATCTGGCACGCGCTGCTGTCCAAGCTGGCGCAAATATCGGCGCAGTTCCTCGCCGTCCAGATCGAGGCCGGCGCGTCGGCCATTCAGCTGTTCGATTCGTGGGCCGGCGGCCTGTCTGCCGCGGACTACACCGAGTTCGTGCTGCCGCATTCGGCCGAGGTGTTCTCAGCAGTCGCCGGGACCGGGGTACCGCGGATCCACTTCGGAGTCGGGACCGGTGAGCTGCTCGAACTGATGCACCAGGCCGGGGCCAGCGTGGTCGGAGTGGACTGGCGGATTCGGTTGGATGTCGCGGCTGCCCGGCTCGGCGGCGACACGCCGGTGCAGGGCAATCTGGACCCGGCGCTGCTGCTCGCGGACTGGCCGGTCATCGAGGCAGCGGTGCGGCGGATCGTCGCCGAGGGGCGGCGTACGCCGGGGCACATCTTCAACCTCGGTCACGGGGTGCTGCCCGACACCGATCCCGAGGTTCTCACCCGGGTCGTCGAACTCGTCCACTCGCTGTAACGGATCCGCGCTGATGCCTCGATTGGTGGTCGTCGGTGCAGGCGTTGCAGGTCTGGCCGCGGCCGGTCGGCTTGCCCAGGGCCGCCCGGATGCCGAGGTGCTCGTGCTGGAGTCCGCTGACCGGATCGGTGGAAAGCTGCACCGGGTCGAGGTCGGCGGTAGCTGGATCGACGTCGGCGCCGAGTCGATGCTGGCCCGCCGTCCGGAGGGCCTGGCCGCCGCACACGCCGCCGGGCTGACCGAGCAGATCATCCATCCGTTGACGACGTCAGCTCTGTTGCGCACCCGCGGCAGCAATCGGCCGTTGCCCGCCCGCACCCTGATGGGCATGCCGACCGACCTGGATGCGACCCGAGCCAGCGGGGTGCTGTCCGAGGCCGACCTGAACCGGATCGCCGCCGAGCCCGATCAGGATCCGCTGCCGCCAATGAGCGCGGACGTCTCGGTCGGTGACCTGGTCGCCGAGCGCTTCGGGCCCGCTGTCGTCGCGCGGCTGGTGGACCCGCTGCTCGGTGGCGTCTACGCCGGCCAGGCGGACGCGATCTCGCTGCGAGCGGCCATTCCGGCATTGGCCCAGCGGCTCGCCGAGCGGGGCGGGTCGCTGCTGGAGGCGGCGCGGACGATCGTTGCTCAGGGTGCTCGGGAGGACAACCCGGCACCCGTGTTCGCCAGTATCCGCGGTGGCCTGGCGCTGCTAACGCAGGCGATGGCCACGATCGGCACCTTCGAGGTGCGCACGTCGAGCACGGTGCGCGCGATCCGACGCGATCCGACCGGCTTCACGCTCAGCACCGGGGCAGTGGGACGAGGCCAGGAGTTGCACGCCGACGGCGTCGTGCTGGCAACGCCGGCCGGAAAGACCGCCACCCTGCTGGCCGATACCGTGCCGAGCGCTGCGACGGAGCTGCGCCAGATCGAAACGGCCAGCATGGTCATCGTGACACTGGCGTTCGCCGGTGCAATAGCACTGCCCGAGGCCAGCGGCATGCTCGTCCCGCAGACCGAGGGCCTTGACGTCAAGGCGATGACGTTCTCGTCCCAGAAGTGGCCCGGGGTGGGTGGCGGGGTTTCGTCCGGCGGCGTCACCCTGCTGCGTGCCTCGCTCGGCCGGGCCGGCGACGAGCGCACCGTGCAGCGCGCCGACAGCGAACTGATCGAGACGGTCCGCCGCGAGTTGGCGACCATGACCGGGGTTGGCGCGGTCCCGATCGACATTCACGTCCAGCGCTGGGGTGGTGCGCTACCGCAGTACGCAGTCGGCCACCTGGACCGGGTGAGCCGGATCCGGTCCGCGGTGGCCGGCGTTGCGGGCCTGGGCGTGTGCGGGGCCAGCTACGACGGCGTGGGGATCCCGGCTTGTATTTCCTCGGCGCACCGAGCCGCGGATCAAGTGTTGGCCGGGCTGGTGGCCACGAGTCCTGCACCGGCGACCTTCTTGGACACCGCCCGCACAGATGTGTCACAGCGAGCAGAGGACAATGGTCGGCATGGTTGATGGCAAAGTCGTTGGCAAAGGCGATGGCAAAGTCGATGGCAAGCAAGCTCGGGAACTGAACTCCGTGATCCGATACACCGCCTGGTCGGTGTTTTCGGTGACCGATCGGATAGGTGACGGCGAACGAAGCAAGCTTGCCGCCGAAGTGAACGACCTGTTCACCGATCTCGCGGCCCGCGATGTCACGGTGCGCGGCGTCTATGACGTGTCCGCGCTACGCGCAGATGCCGATCTGATGATCTGGTGGCACGCTTCGACGGCCGACGAGCTGCAGGCCGCATACAGCGCGTTCCGCAAGACCGACCTGGGCCGGCATCTGACCGGGGTCTGGTCGGTGATGGCGTTGCATCGGCCCGCCGAGTTCAACAAGAGCCATATCCCGGCGTTCCTGGCCGAGGAAGAGTCACGCAACTACGTCTGCGTGTACCCCTTCGTGCGTTCCTATGAGTGGTATCTGCTCGAGGACGCCGAGCGGCGGGCGCTGCTGGCCGAACACGGCAAGATGGCTCGCGACTACCCCGACGTCCGGGCCAACACGGTCGCCTCGTTCGCCTTGAACGATTACGAATGGATCCTGGCCTTCGAGGCCGACGAGCTGCACCGGATCGTGGACCTGATGCGGCACTTGCGCGGCTCGGAAACCCGCCGCCACGTCCGCGCCGAAGTGCCGTTCTACACCGGCACCCGCCGTAGCGTGGCCGAACTGGTAGACGCCCTGCCGTAACCCGATTGTGCAACATCTTCCGGTCCCAGGCCGGGAAATGTTGCACGATCGGGGGTGGGAGCGGTCAGCCGGTGCCCTCGTCGAACGTCAGGCTGATCGAGTTGATGCAGTAGCGCAGATCGGTCGGCGTGCCGTAGCCCTCGCCGGAGAACACGTGGCCCAGGTGGCTGTGGCAGTTGGCGCACAGCACCTCGACCCGGGGCATGCCCATGCTGTTGTCGGTCCGCTCGATGATCGCGTCCCCGGCCAGTGGCGAGAAGAAGCTCGGCCAGCCGCAATGCGAGTCGAACTTCTCCGTCGATCGGAACAGTTCGGCGCCGCACGCCCGGCATGCGTAGCTGCCTTCCCGATGGTTCTCGGTGTACTCCCCGGTGTAGGGCCGTTCGGTGCCGGCCTTGCGCAGCACCTGGTACTCGGCCGGCGAGAGTTCGGCATGCCACTGCTCGTCGGTCTTGGTGACCCGCGGGCTCGCCTGATCAGCGGATGAAGTCATATCTCGACAGTACCGAGCAGAAAGCAGCCGGTCCTTACCAACCGCTTACGACTGCCAGGATGCTCAGTGCGATCGGGAGCAGGATCACCGCGACCAGCAGGAACGCCATCGGCCGCGACAGGTTGCTGTTCCGGGACAGCCCGGCAGCGAATTCGCCCATCATCCGGATCTCGCCTTCGGGGGAGTACTGGCTGACCGGACGGTCCAGATGCGGATCGAGATAGACGATCTCAGCTCGGGACGCGTAGGTGCGCCGCCGTTGCGGTTCGATCGGAGAGGGCTCGATCGGCATGCCGGGCTCGGTGTCCACCCCTCAAGCATGCCTGTTCGCGACGCCGATGTCAGGCGTTGCTGTCCAAGGCCGGTCCAAGGCCGGTGCAAGGCTGTCGCTCATCCGGTGTCGCTGTCGCATCTGAGCCGATGGTCAGTCGGTGAAGCACAGATTGCGGAACCGGGCCACGATCTGTTCCCCGTCCTGACCGGTCACGGCCAGTTCCCGGCGGCCGTACAGCCACAGCAGCAGGTCCGACGCGCTGCCGGTCACCACCGGGACATCGGGGCTCGAGGAACCACGCTCGAAGGCAACGGTGCCCGGCAGCCCTGGCAGGGCGGCGTCGTGCACCGTCCAGATCGCCGGGATGTCAGTGGCGGTCAGCACCAGGCTGCCCGCCAGGCTCGGCCGAGGCTCGTCAGGGTGATCGGACACGCTGGACACCGAGAACGTCAAGAACTCCTCGATCGAATCCACCGCCGTGGCCGAATCCAGCGGGACGGCCCCCGCTGCGGCATTCTGCGCGTCCCAGCGATGCACGGCCATCTCCTGGACCTGGTGTCGGGTGATGAAGGCGATGTCCTGCTGCGAGGGCGCCCAGGTCCATACCTGTTCGCTCTGGTCGGCCGCTGCCAGCGTCTCGACGAGGCGCCGCGCGCCGGCCCGGAACTCGGTGATCAGCACGTCGTCTGCAGGCCGGGGCGGCCGCTCGTCATCGGAGGGCGGTTCATTACGCTGCTCGGCGGCGACAGTGCCCCAGAACCAGTGCACTCCGTAAACGTGGGCGACCAGGTCGGCCACCGTCCAGGCCGGGCAGTGCTGCACCTGGGCATCGAGGTTGCCCTCGGCGGCTGAGGCCAAGGCGGCGCTTTCGGTTGCGATGATCGACGGAAAGTCGAGATCCGCGGCCGAGGGATGCGATGAGGTCATGGCAGACAAGCTACCGAGGCGCAGCGACAACCTCGGACGAACTCAGTAGCGTGCCCTTCATGGCATCGCCCTTCGTCGAAGTGCCGGTCGGTTCCCGCTCGGTCAAGATCACCAATCCGGACCGCGTCTACTTCCCGGCCACCGGGGCGACCAAGCTCGACCTGGTCAACTACTACCTGTCCGTAGGCGACGGGATCGTGCGTGCGTTGCGGGAGCGCCCGTGCATGCTGCACCGATTCCCGGACGGCACGGCGGGCGAACGGATCTACCAAAAGCGGCTGCCCAAAGGCGCGCCGGACTGGGTGCAGACCGTCGAGGTCCGGTTCCCATCCGGGCGCACCGCCGACGAGCTATGTGTCACCGAACTGGCCAGCGTCGCGTGGGCTGTGCAGATGTCGACCGTCGAATTCCACCCGTGGCACTCGCGTCGGGCCGACACCGAGAAGCCCGACGAGCTGCGCATCGATCTCGACCCGCAACCGGGCACCGACTTCGGCGACGCGGTCGAAGTGGCGGGCCTGGTCAACGAGGTACTCGGCGAACTCGGCGCAATCGGCTGGCCCAAGACCTCGGGCTCACGGGGCATCCACATCTACCTGCGCATCGAGCCGAACTACGGCTTCACCCAGGTACGCCGCGCGGCGCTGGCCTTCGCGCGCGAGGTCGAGCGACGACGCCCGGAGCTGATCACCACCAAGTGGTGGAAAGAGGAGCGCGGCGAGCAGATCTTCATCGACTTCAACCAGAACGCCAGGGATCGCACCATCGCCTCGGCGTACTCGATCCGCGCCAAGACCGGACTGGTATCGGCGCCCATCACCTGGCAGGAATTGCCGGACGTGCGGATGGAGGACTTCACGGTGGAGACGATGCCGGCGCGCTTCGCTGAACTTGGCGACCTGCACGCCGCCATCGATGACGAGGCGTTCGACATCACCCCGCTGCTGGAATGGTCCGAACGCGACGAGCACGACCATGATCTGGGCGACGCGCCGTACCCGCCGAACTTCCCGAAAATGGAGGGCGAACCGAAACGGGTGCAACCGAGCAAGGCGCGGCACCCGGACGCGGAATCGGCCGGCTAGCTGCCCTCAGCGGGTGAGCAGCACCACCGACGCCGCCGCAATACCGAGCCCGACGCGCTGCAGCGCTCCGGTGTGTTCTTTCAGGATGAGAACCGCGAGCAGCACCGTGCCTGCCGGATACAGCGCGGTGATCACCCCGGACAGCGACAGCAAACCGTGCCGCGAAGCCAGCAGGAATGCGACGTTCGCGCTGGCGTCCAGCGCCCCGGCGATCAGCGCGAGACCGAGGACCGGACGAGGCATCCGGACCAGCCGTTTCGCGGCGAACGCGGCCGGAATCACCAGCGCCGTCGACACCAGGCGGGACAGCACCACCGGCCACATGCCCGAATCGTGATCGGCCCGGGCCAGGCAGATGAAGTAGCTGCCGAAACCGATGCCGGCCACCACCGCCATCGCCATCGGCTGCCAGGTGATCGGCCCGTGCGGATGATCCTCGGGCTGCCTGGAGATCAGCACCACCGCGACCAGGCCGAGACCGATGCCGAGCCAAGCCAGCAGATGCGGTCGCTCGCCGAGCACCACTCCGCCGAGCACCGGCACGACCGCTGACATCACCGCTGTCACCGGCGAGATGATGTTCATCGGGGCAAGGGACAGCGCGGAGTACAGCAGCGCGACTCCCACCAGCCCGGACACGCCGCCTGCGACGCTCCACCAGAGCGTCCGGGACGAGACCGGGCCGCCGTACACCGGCAGCAACGCTGCCATCAGCAGCGCACCCGCCGGGTAGCTGACCACCAGCACCGTCAGGGCATGAGCCCGCCGGGACGCGATGCCGCCGAGGAAGTCGCTGATGCCGTAGGCGCCGGCCGCTATCAGGGCATAGAGAACCGCCATCTATCGCGAAGGCGCTAGGAGGCCGGGCAACTGGTACCGGCCGGCACCGTCGCCGTGACCAGATAGCTGTCCACCTTGGTCTGCACGCAGCTGGTCTTCGGGTACGCGGTGTGCCCCTCGCCGTTCCAGCTCAACAGCACGCCTGAGCCCAGCGCCTTGGCCAGTACGCCGGCAGCGGCGTAAGGGGTGGCCGGATCGTGCACGGTGCCGACCACCAGGATGGGGGGCGCGCCAGGTGCGTTGGCCGGGGGAAGCGGGTGCCCGGAATCAGGCCAGCCGTAGCAGCTGTACAGCGACGCCGCGGCGTTCGGACCGAAGATCGGGTACTTCGCGATCCAGTCGGCCGCCTTGGACGTCACGAGCGCATCGGTGATCTTCAGCGTCGAGTCGTTGCAGTTCACAGCCAGGTTCGCATCGAAGATGTTCGAGTAGTGCCCGGTGTCGGGGTCGCGTTCGTTGTACTGGTCGGCCAGCACGAACAGCTTCGCCGCGTCACCCTTACGGGCGGCCACCAGCGCATCGCCGAGTTGTTTCCACTCGGACTGGTCGTAAAGAGCCGACGCGACCGCGATGGTCACGATCCCGCCGGTAGCGGTGCGGGTTTCTTTCGGCGAGCTCGACTTCAAGGGCTTCTTGTCGGCAGCTTTGATCATCGCGGTGACAGTGGCCCGAGGGTTGCCCAGCACGGCGCAGGCGGGCCGCTTGAGGCAGTCCGCCGCGAACTGGTTGAAGGCTGCCTCGAACGCCGCCGCTTGCCGTTCGTCGGTGGTCAGCTCCGGTGCGACCGGGTCCACCGCACCGTCCAGCACTGCGGTCCGGATCGTGGTTGGGAACTGGTGGGCGTATGCGGCGCCCAGGCGAGTGCCGTAGGAGAAGCCGAGGTAGTTCAGTTTGGTGTCACCGACGCCCTGACGGATCAGGTCCATGTCGTGGGCGGTCTCTTCGGTGTTGTAGTGCGCCAACGCCGGGCCGTATTTGGTCTCGCAGGCCGTGACCACGCTCTGCGCGGATTGCCTGGCAACCGCGCGGCCCGCAGCAGTCCGGACGTCAGGATCCATCGCGGCTATCTGGTCCTTCTGCTTGTCGCTGATGCATTGGATCGGGTCGGACAGGCCGACGCCGCGCGGATCGAAGCCGACCAGATCGAAGTGCCCGAAGATCGCATTGCTGAGGGCGCCCACCAACCCGGCCGCGAGGTTGACCCCGGAACCGCCCGGGCCGCCCGGGTTCACCAGCAGTGACCCGATTCGCTGGGACGGATCCTGGGTGATGTCATGCACCTTGACGACGAAGATGTTCACCTTCGTACCGTCGGGCTTGCTGTAGTCCAGCGGCACCGGCAGCTTGCCGCACGAGAACTGCAGATCGCTGGCGCGGGTAGCGGTGATGGCAGCCCGGAACTGGTCGCTGCAATCGCTGAACGCGATGGGTTTAGCGGTCACGGTCGGCGACGGTGAGGCTGACGCCGCCGGGCTGCTGGTGGTTGCCGACGTCGTGGTCGGACCGGCAGCCTTCTGGTGGGACGTGCAGCTGCCGACGGCGAGCGCCGTCACGGCGACGCAGGTGGTCAGCAATACGCGAGACCGGCTGGTATGAGATCGGTTGTGCACTGGTCGAGGCTACCCAGGACAACTGGGTACGCCGGACTCAGCTCGCGGTATGAGCCTTCAGAGCCGGTTTGCTCAGCCCAGACCGGGCACGATGTCGCCGAGGTCGAACGTGACCGGCCGCTCGAGTTGGGCGTAGGTGCAGGATTCCGGCGTGCGGTCCGGGCGCCAGCGGGAGAACTGGGCGGTGTGCCGGAACCGGGCGCCCTCCATGTGGTCATAGCGCACCTCGACCACCCGTTCGGGACGCAGCGGGATGAACGACAGGTCCTTGCCGGCGTTCCAGCGCGAGGTCTCACCCGAGCGCGGCGTGCGGCTGGTCTCGGCCAGCGCGGCCCAGTTCCAGGGGTGATTGTCGAATTCGGTGACCAGCGGCTGCATTTCCTCGAACAGCTCCCGGCGGCGCGCCATCGGAAACGCGCCGATGACGCCGACCGAGGCGAGCGTGCCGTCCTCGCCGTACAGGCCGAGCAGCAGCGAGCCGATGGCGTCCGGCCCGCTCTTGTGCAGTCGGTAACCAGCCACCACGCAGTCGGCGGTGCGCTCGTGCTTGATCTTGAACATCACCCGCTTGTCCGGCTGGTATTTGCCCTGCAGCGGTTTGGCAACCACCCCGTCCAGGCCGGCGCCTTCGAACTCGGAGAACCAGCGCAGTGCGACCTCCCGATCTGTGGTGGCCGGCGTGATGTGCACCGGTGCTCGCACCGAGCCCAGCGCCTGTTCCAGCAGAGCGCGCCGCTGCTGGAAGGGCAGACCGGTGAGGTCGTCATCACCGAGGGCGAGCAGGTCGAAGGCGACGAACGAGGCGGGCGTCTGCACGGCCAGCATGTTCACGCGCGACGTCGCCGGGTGGATGCGCTGTTGCAGCGCCTCGAAATCCAGGCCGCTGTCGGTAGCGATCACGATCTCGCCGTCCACCACGCACCGGTCGGGCAACTCCGCCTGGAAGGCGGTGACAAGTTCGGGAAAGTAGCGCGTCATCGGTTTTTCGTTGCGGCTGCCGATCTCGACCTCGGCACCGTCGCGGAAGATGATCGACCGGAAGCCGTCCCACTTCGGTTCGAAGGAACCGTCCGCGGGAATCATCGGGACCGACTTGGCCAGCATCGGCGCGACCGGGGGCATCACAGGCAGCTTCATGCTCGCCATTCTTACTCGAAGGCCTGCGGGGATGGTGTCAATGCCGCACGCGATAGCGGCAGAACAGCGCGTCGTCTTCGGTGAGCAGCCCGGTCAGAGTCAACTGCGGCAGGAAATCCTCTGGCCACTCGTCGCCGGCCGTGATCGTCGGGGAGCCGGGGCCGGTCAGCATCGGCGTGATGCTCAGGCAGAGTTCGTCCACCGCTCGGCTCAGCAGGCCGGCCGAAAACAGCCGGGGTCCGCCCTCGCACAGGATCCGGCGGTAGCCGAGGCTGCGCAGTTCGGCGGCCGCATGGGCGAAGTCCACGCCGCCGCCGTCGACGGAGGGCGCCTCGAGAAGCTGAAGCCCCCGATCGCCGCCGGCCAGATCGATGATGTCGTTGCGACGCGCCAACGGTGCGGTCGAGCTGGTGATGATCAGGGTCGGCGCTTGCGGCGAGGCGTCGGAGTAGAGCTTGCTGCTCAGGTCGATGTTCAGGCTGGCCGACATGACCGCGCTGGCCGGGAAGGGCGACAGGCCGTATTCGGCCCGCTTGGCCTGCCTGGTCGCCGACGGCCTGGAAGGTTGGTATCCCTCCTTGGTCGCGGTCGAGGCGCCTACCAGGATCACGTCGGCGAGGTCGCGAAGGGCTGCGAAGATCTGGTTGTCGCCGGGCGTTTGCAGGCCCCGGGACTTGCCTTCGACGGTGGCCGAGCCGTCGACGCTGGACACGAAGTTGACTCGGACGCCTCCGTTCTCGATCCAGTTCGTGGCGTAGTGGGCGTGCACATCGGTTGTGTCGTCCGGTGTCTGAGCCGAATCGCCGACCGGCAGAAGGGTGCGCATGGCGACCATCTCAACACATCGCCTCGAAACGTCGCGGTTCGGTCATCGGCCTGGCGCCGTTAGGCTCATGACTCGTGCCGGACCGTCTCATCGATCGTCGACCCGTGGTCGCGGCTGAGGCGTTGATCGCCAACCTGGTGCCCCCGCCGCTGTTCGCCGCTGTTCGCTTGGACACTTATCGCCCCGACCCGGACGAGCCGAGCCAGTCCGCAGCTGTGAACGCATTGCGGGACTTCGCGCACACGGTCGGCACGCCGGTCGAACGCACTGGGTTGTTCCGACGTCGCCGCGAAGCGACGGGACCGGCCGGGATCTACCTGGACGGCGGCTTCGGCGTCGGCAAGACACACCTGCTCGCGTCCTTGTGGCACGCCGTGCCAGGACCGAAGGCCTATGTGACGTTCATGGAGCTGACCCAGCTGGCCGGTGCGCTCGGATTCGCGACTGTGATCGAGCAGTTGTCCCGGATGCGGCTGCTGGCCATCGACGAGTTCGAATTGGACGACCCGGGCGACACGGTGCTGGTGTCCACCTTGCTGGCACGACTCGACGCCGCCGGAGTTCGCTTCGCCGCAACCTCGAACACGCTGCCCGACCGGCTGGGTGCCGAACGGTTCGCCGCCCTGGACTTTCTGCGCGAGATCCAGGCGATGGCTGCGCGCTTCGACGCGATACGTGTCGATGGACCGGACTATCGCCATCGTGGCCTACCGGCCGCGCCGAAGCCGTTGGCCAGCGCCGATGTCGCTGCTGCGGCGGGCCGTCCGGGAGCGAGCTTGGACGACTTCACCGCGCTGACCGAACACCTCGCGTCGTTGCATCCCTCGCGCTATGGCGCGCTCGTGGATGGTGTTGCCTTGCTCGGTCTGACCGACGTGACGCCGGCGGCCGATCAGAACGTGGCGCTGCGACTGGTAGTGCTCGCCGACCGGCTCTATGACCGTCAGATTCCTGTCGTCACGTCCGGTTGCGCGCTGGACCAGCTGTTCACGGCCGAGATGCTCGCCGGCGGCTATCGCAAGAAATATCGACGTGCCATTTCCCGGTTGATTGCGCTGGCCAGGCTCGCTTAGCCGACCAGCCGGCACCGCTGTCCTGCTTGAGTGAGGCGATCGGTCGCCGATTAGAACCTGAAGGAGTACATGCCCCCAGACCAGGACGGTCGGGGTAGCGAACGGCCAGGAAGGCGCGGAGGCGAGACGGTGTTCGGATCGGACGCGGATTGGGTGGCGGCGTATCAGGCGCCTGCGATCTGTTCCGATGTTCGGACGCACCAGGGTCCGAACGCGATCAGCGAACACCTCGACTGCCTCGAGTGGCGGCTGTACCTGACGCTGCACGGCCTGCAGGCCGAGGCGCTGGGCCTCGCGACAGCAGCGAGCGCCGCAGGCCGTCCCGCCGACGCGCTGCGGGCCGAACTGATCGCCAGCGACGCCCGCAGTCGCTCCGGCGACGTTGTCGAGGCCCATGCACAGCAACTGAGGCTGTTGGAGCGCGCCGCGCCGTGGTCGGACCTGGTACGCCGCGCCCGGATGCTGCTCGGGGTCAGCTCGGAGCGACTCGGCGAGCGCACCGAGTCGATGCGCTGGATCCGCAGCGCTCTGGACGGCTGGCCGGACGGCCTGCGACCGGGGTGGCGCGCCGAGGCGCTGATGTGTTTCGCGTTGCTCGCGGTGAGCCGGACCGACGTGGATTACGCGTTGGTGCACCACGCGATTTCGGAAGTGACCAGCCACAGCGATCCACTGATGCTGTCAGTGACGCTGGCCAATTTCGCCGAGGTCTCCGCCGAGTGCGGCGACCTGGCCATCTCGACCGAATTTGCCGACGCCGCCGTCGCGTTGCTCCGAAGGCATCCCGAGGTCGCTGCTGCTCTAACCCTCGACTCGGTCGCGCAGTCCCGGCTGGCCGTCGGTGAACTGGACGCCGCGGAACACAACCTGACGATGGCCATGAGGTTGGAGGAGACCCTCGGCTGCTCCGACGTGGCCGGCGACCCGTGGCTCACCTTGTCCGAGGTCAAGTTCGCCCTCGGGGACCCCGCAGCGGCCTGGGAGCACCTCGAACATCCGCGGCGAAAGGCCTGGGCGGCCAAGACCACCTGGATGCGCAGCCGCGACCTGAAGTTGCGCGCACAGATCCTGGCCGCGATGGGCGAATGGCGCCGCGCGTATCAGATGCTCACCGACCACCTCGACGATTACGAGAAGCTGCGTTCGGTCGAGGGTGACCGCGCGCTCGCGGAGAACGAGACCCAACTCCTGGCCGACGAGGAGCGACGTCGTGCGGCTGAGTTCGAACTACTCGCGCTCACCGACCCGCTGACCGGACTGGCGAATCGGCGACGGGTGGATCGCTGGCTGCACGACGTGGCAGGCTCGGGCGACGAAAAGAGCCCGATCAGCGTCGCGATCATCGACCTGGACAACTTCAAGCGAATCAACGACCAGTACTCACACGACACCGGCGACGAGGTGCTGCGGCGGGTGGCGGCCGTCCTGCGGGACAAGTACCCCGACACGGTCGGCGGCCGGCGGCTGGCGGCCCGGCTCGGCGGCGAGGAATTCGTCTTGCTCTGGTCGGAGTTGGCAGCCGAGGTTGCATCCGGTGAGGCCCGGGCGCTGTTGCTGACGTTGCGCGCCGCCTGCTACGACGACATTGCGCCCGGTCTGCGCGTCACGGCCAGCATCGGCCTGGCCAGTGGTCACGCAGCCGGTGCTGGCCCGGCGCTGATGAAGAGTGCGGATCTCTGCCTGTACGAGGCCAAGCGGTCCGGCCGGAACAGATTGATCGTCGCAGAGGACATCACTCACTAAGCTGCACAACCATGGCCGCCGACGACGACAAAACCGCATCCGATGCAAGCCTCGCCAGCACGCTGCGGGTCGCGGACGGGCCGGTTAACCTGCTGGGATACGACACCTCGGCCAAGCCCCTCGCACCGGGTGGCAAGTCCAAGACGTTGGCGGCATTGGCCGAGGACGGCGCCGAACTGGCCGACCTGCAGGAACGGCTGTACGCAAACGGAGCCAAGGGTGCACAGCGCCGCGTGCTGCTGGTGCTCCAGGGCATGGACACCTCCGGCAAGGACGGTGTTGTCGAGCACGTCGTGGGAATGGTCGACCCCGCCGGCGTGTCGATCAAGGCTTTCAAAAGACCGACGCCGGAGGAAGAAGCACACCACTTCCTGTGGCGGATCCGAAAGGCGCTGCCAGGCCCCGGCATGATCGGAGTCTTGAACCGATCGCATTACGAAGACGTCGTGATCACCACGGTTCATGACTGGATCGATGATGACGTCTGGGCTGAACGGGTCTGGGAGATCAACGCCTTCGAGCGGGAACTCACCGACGCCGGAACGATCATCGTCAAATGTTTCCTGCACATCTCCTATGCCGAGCAACGCGCCCGTTTGTTGGCCAGACTGGACGACGAGACCAAGATCTGGAAGTTCGACCCCGCCGACATCGACGAGCGGGCGTACTGGTCGGATTACCAGACGCGCTACGCGGCCGCCATCGCCAAGACTTCGACCGACGCCGCGCCTTGGTACATCGTGCCCAGCGATGCGAAGTGGTACCGCAATTGGGCGATCGGCAGACTGCTGCGCGACGCGCTGCGTGAGCTCGACCTGCACTACCCACCCGCCGATTTCGACATCGAGGCCTGCCGCGCCCGTTTGCAGCCACCGTACTGATCGGCACTGATCGGCACTGATCGGCACTGATCGGCACTGATCGGCACTGATCGGCACTGATCGGCACTGATCGGCACTGATCGGCACTGACGGCACTGACGGCACCGTCAGCGGCTCAGTCGTCGCGCAAGCCGCCGATCGCACCGAGCTGCCTTGCCTTGCTCTTGAGCAGATTTCTGGTCGACGCGATGTTGTGCGGCGTACTCGGCAGCACCAGTGAGGGCGGCACCATCACCGACGGGCCCTCGACCAGATCGATCGCCAGCGTCATTCCGGTCCTGCCGCGTTGCACGACGGCGATGGCCTCGATCTCCGACCAGCTCAACGAGCGGCTGTTGAACAACCGGCGCAGCACGATTCCGTCGCGGTCGGCATAGAGCAACTGGCGAGCGGTGTAAGTGGCCGCAGCCGCGGCGGCGATCCCGAGGCCGGCGACGCCGAGGGTGATCGCGAACGGCGGCCGCAGGTAGATCGCGACGGCCAGCAGCGCTGCAGCGATCACGTAGAGCGCTGCCGCCAGCGCCGGCGATATCCGCCAGAGCAGGGGCAGTGGATCAGCTGGGGTCGTCACGCGACCAATCTAGAGCCAAGCCGGCGGCGCTCTGGCCAAGCGGGCGGAATCGTGCGATCCAATCGAGTTCAGACCGGCTGTAGTGCGTGATGCGGCTCCGGGGGCAATTCGACCCGGATGCCGTCCCCGGGCCGGATCTCGCCACCTGTCAGAACCACCGCCATGACGCCGGCCTTGCGAACCAGGACGCCGTGGGGGTCTCGATCGAGCACCGCCTTCATGAGGCCCTCGGCATAGGCGTCGAGCTGCACGCACGGGTTACGCAGGCCGGTGACCTCGATGACGGCCTCGGGGCCGCAGCGCAAGCGGGTCCCGGTCGGCAACGCGAGCAGGTCCAGTCCCAGAGTGGTGATGTTCTCGCCCACCGCGCCCGGTTCTACAGCGAATCCGGCCCGCCGCAGCTCGTCCTGCAGCTCGACATGAATCAGGTGAACTTGGCGCAGGTTCGGCTGTGACGGGTCTCGTCGCATCCGGCTGCGGTGCTTGACGGTGACCCCGCTGTGCACGTCGCCTGCCACTCCCAGCCCGGCCAGCAGTGTGATCACCGAGCGGGTGGGCTTGCTGAAGGAGTAGCCGGAGCTGCTGTTCACGGCGATCACAGTGGCCTCTGACGTCACGCCTGTGACGGTATCCGAACCGTCGGGCGAACCTGTCGGTGGTCGGCCGTACCGTGGATGGCATGCGCGTTGACAGTGACATCATCCCCTCGAGCGGCAAGTTCGAGGTGGTCAGTGATTTTGAGCCGTCCGGCGACCAGCCCGCCGCTATCGCTGAATTGGAAAAGCGGATCCGGGCCGGCGAGCAGAATGTGGTGCTGCTCGGCGCCACCGGCACCGGCAAATCAGCGACCACGGCCTGGCTGATCGAGAAGCTGCAGCGACCGGCCCTGATCATGGCGCCCAACAAGACACTTGCCGCACAGCTGGCAAACGAGCTGCGCGAGATGCTGCCCAACAACGCGGTCGAGTACTTCGTCAGCTACTACGACTACTACCAGCCCGAGGCGTACGTCCCGCAGACCGATACCTACATCGAGAAGGACTCGGCCATCAACTCCGAGGTCGAGCGGTTGCGGCACTCGGCCACGATGTCGCTGCTGACCCGCCGTGACGTCGTCGTGGTTGCCACCGTGTCCTGCATCTACGGCCTGGGGACCCCGCAGGAATATGTCGACCGCGCTGTCCGGCTGCGGATGGGCCAGCACATCGAACGCGAGACGATCCTGCGCGGCCTGGTCGGGGTGCAGTACTCGCGCAATGACCTGTCCTTCACCCGTGGCACGTTCCGGGTCCGTGGCGACACGGTGGAGATCTTCCCGGTGTACGAAGAACTGGCGATCCGGGTCGAGATGTTCGGTGATGAGATCGAGCGGCTGTACTACCTGCATCCGCTGACCGGCGAGGTGATCCGCGAGGTCGAAGAGGTGTTCGTCTTCCCGGCCACCCACTACGCGGCCGGACCGGAGCGGATGGAACGTGCGATCAACGGCATCGAGAAGGAGCTGGAGGCGCGGCTGGCCGAACTCGAGCAGCAGAACAAGCTGCTTGAGGCGCAGCGATTGCGGATGCGGACCAGCTACGACATCGAGATGATGCGCCAGGTCGGTTTCTGTTCAGGAATCGAGAACTACTCGCTGCACATCGACGGTCGCGAGCGCGGCAGCGCCCCGAACTGTCTGCTTGATTACTTTCCCGAGGACTTCCTGCTCGTCGTCGACGAATCGCACGTGACTGTCCCGCAGACCGGCGGCATGTACGAGGGCGACATGTCCCGCAAGCGGACCCTGGTCGATCACGGGTTCCGGCTGCCCAGCGCGATGGACAACCGACCGCTGAAGTTCGAGGAGTTCGTCGATCGGATCGGTCAGGCTGTCTACCTGTCCGCAACACCGGGCAATTACGAGCTGGGCAAGACTGGCGGCGAGTTCGTCGAGCAGGTCATCCGGCCGACCGGGCTGGTCGATCCGCAGGTTGTCGTCAAGCCGACCAAGGGTCAGATCGACGATCTGGTGCACGAGATCCGGATCCGGGCCGACAAGCACGAGCGAATTCTGGTGACCACCCTGACCAAGAAGATGGCCGAGGATCTCACCGACTACCTGCTGGAGCTGGGCATTCGCGTCCGGTACCTGCACTCGGAGGTCGACACGCTGCGCCGGGTGGAACTGCTGCGCGAGCTGCGGATGGGCGACTACGACGTGCTGGTCGGCATCAACCTGCTGCGAGAAGGCCTTGACCTGCCGGAGGTGTCGCTGGTCGCCATCCTCGACGCGGACAAGGAAGGCTTCCTGCGTTCGGGCACGTCGCTCATTCAGACCATCGGGCGCGCGGCTCGGAACGTGTCGGGCGAGGTCCACATGTACGCCGACACGGTGACGCGTTCTATGGCGCAGGCCATCGACGAGACAAATCGGCGGCGAGCGATCCAGGTTGCCTACAACACCGAGCACGGCATCGACCCCACGCCGTTGCGCAAACGGATCGCCGACATCACCGATCTGTTGGCCCGCGAAGATCAGGACACTCAGGAGCTGCTTGGCGCGGGGCCGGCTGTCGGCGGTTCCGGCAGGTCGCAGTCGCGTGGCAAGTCGCCGACACCCGGCAGGGGTGGCCGGGGTAGCGGTAAGCGAAGCCCGTCCGGTGGTGTGATCGGTGTCGGGGCACACGCCGACGGCAAGCTGGACGTCGCCGAGCTGCCGCGCGCCGAACTGGCCGACCTCATCCAACAGCTGAACGATCAGATGCTCGGCGCGGCACGAGAACTGCAGTTCGAGGTCGCCGCGCGGCTGCGCGACGAGATCGGTGAACTCAAGAAAGAACTTCGCGGGATGGACGCTGCAGGGGTGGGCTGAGTCCTCGGTTGATGAGGGAGGCAGGCGATGGCAGGCCTAGGGCCACGGCGCTGACGGCGCCGACGGCCTCATGGCGTTACGGGGCTACGCGTCCGGCCTGGCTGGGCACATCGGCCCCGGCCCGGGCGACATCATCTGGAAGCGGAGCCGCCCAGTTCGGTTTCGGTATCAGGCAGAACGGGTGGCCGGCCGGGTCGGCGAAAACGTCCGGGTAGCGCAGCTGCCGCGCCCCGAGCGCGAGGACAGCCGGCCCAGCCTTCGCAACGTCGTTGACCATGATGTCGAGGTGGAACTGCTGCGGGACGGCCCCGTCCGGCCAGCTCGGCGGCTGGTGATCGGGAGCGCGTTGGAACGCCAGCCCCGATGAGCGGTCGTCCACCGACACCACCACCCAGTCTCCGTCGTCGTATGTGATGGGTAGGCCGAGCAGTTCGCTGTAGAAGCGGGCCGACGTCGTCGGGTCCGCGCAGTCCAGCACGGTGTGATGTAGCCGTCCGATCATGCCCACGAGTGTCGTCCGGTCGGCGGCGCCGTTCAAAGCGGGTCCAAACCTTCGGCTGAGTCACGCCGCGTTGATCGAGTTACGCGCTATGACGCGTACTTCGGTGACCGGGGCGTAACTCAGCTTGAGCGGGGGCGTAACTCAGCTTGAGCGGGGCGTAACTCAGCTTGAGCGGGGCGTAACTCAGCTTGAGCGGGGGCGTGACTCAGCTTGAGCGGGGCGTAACTCAGCTGGCTGGGCGGGCCCCGAGCCGCGAGACCGCCCGCGCGCCGATCAGGTTGCCGTTGCGGGCCGCCGTGACCAGATCCGCGCCGGCAACCAGCGCAGCGAGCACACCGGCCGCGAACGCGTCGCCGGCACCGGTGGAATCCAGCACCTGCACCGGATCGGTCTCGACAGTGTCGACAGCACTGCCGTGCGCGACGATCGCACCGCCCCGGCCGCACTTGACGATCACCGCCGCGGTCCGAGTCGCCAATGTCGCAGCAGCGTCGGCTGCCTCGGTCACACCGCTGAGCACGGCCGCCTCGTCATGATTGGCGATCAGCACCGACTCCGGTGGCAGCCAGTCCAGAAACTGCGTGGGCCCGACGGTACGCAACGGATCGGCCGAGGATGCATCTACGGAAATGCCCGCTCCGGCTCGTACGGCTTCGCCGAGCGCAGCCAGACCCGCGGCGCGCGAACCTGGGTTGAACAGCGTGTACCCGGACAGGTGCAGATGATCACCGGACGCGACCAGCACAGCAGGAAGGTCCCCGACTGCCAGCCGAGCGTTCGCACCGGCGCTGGGAATCATGGTGCGCTCACCGTCCGGACCCACCAGCACGATGCAGATACCCGTCGACGCCTCGGGGTCTATCGCCACCCGAACCGAAACGCCTTGTGCGGTAAGGGACTCCACTACATCCCTGCCGAACGGGTCGTCCCCGACCCGGCCCACGAAAGTGGCCGCGACGCCCAGAGCCGCCAGCCACGCAGCCGTGTTCGCCGCGGACCCGCCATGTCTGACGACCACCGGCGCCGGCGTGTCGGACCCGACCGCGAGCTCAGCCGGCAGCACCGACAGCACGTCGAGCATCACATCGCCGACACAGACGATCCTGCCCGTCACGGTCCGGTCATTGCGGCGCAACCGCCGCTCCTCGCTCGCCGGCGCCCGCCGCGCAGCTCACTCATGCCACGTCACCTCAGTCATGCGACGTCACCTCAGTCATGCCCGTCACCGCCCGCCCGCGTGGGCGACCGCGATCTGTGCGGCCAGCCGGGCGTTGTTGATCACCAGCTTCACGTTCGCCGTCAGCGACGCACCGTGGGTCTCGCGATGGAAGAAATCGAGCAGGAACGGCGTGACGTCCTTGCCGCGCACCCCGCCGGCTTCGAGTGCGGCCAGGCCGGCAGCGAGCGTCCGGTCGTGCAGGTCGGCGTCCAGTTCGTCGGCAGCCGGAATCGGGTTGGCCACCACCAGGCCGAAGCCGTCGGTGCCGAGTTCGGCGCGCGATCGCATGACCTCGGCGACCTCGGCGGCGGAGTTCACCCGCCAATCCAACGGGTATCCCGAGTCGGCCCGGTAGAAGCCGGGAAATGCATTCGTCCGGTAACCCAACACGCCGACATTGAGGGTTTCCAGACGTTCCAGCGTCGCCGGCACGTCCAGGATCGACTTCACCCCGGCGCACACGATCGTGACCGGAGTCCGGGACAGCGTGGTCAGGTCAGCCGACTCGTCCCAGGAATCCCGCGCCTGGCGGTGCACGCCACCCAGACCGCCGGTGGCGAAGACCGTGATGCCGGCCCGCGCAGCAAGGTGCGCAGTGGAGGCGACGGTGGTTGCGCCGTGACCGCCGCGGGCCGCGACAGTTGCGATGTCACGCACGCTGACCTTGACCACGTCGTCCGAACCGGCGATGGTAGCCAGCGCGTCGGCGTCCAGACCAATCCGGGCCTGGCCGGCAACGATCGCGATGGTGGCGGCAACAGCGCCCTCGGCGCGGACCGCGTCTTCGATCTCAGTCGCTATCCGCAGATTGTCAGGCCGGGGGAGTCCATGGCTGATGATGGTGCTTTCCAGAGCCACCACGGGACGGCCGGCGGCGAGTGCGCTCGCAACCTCGGGGTGTACCTGCACGTCGATCCTCTCGATCCGGTAGGCATGTCTCATGCCTTTGAGCACGAGTCTGGATCACATCACCATCGTCACCGACGACTTCGAGGCCAGTCGGCCAGTCTACGACGCGGTACTCGGCGCGCTCGGACTGAGCCCCACCATCGATTACGAGGATCCCGAGGGCGAACCGGAGGACAACGACACGGTTGCTGCGATCGGCTACGGGACGTCGTCGCAGCGCACCATCGTCTGGCTGGTGGCCGGGTTGTCGCCAACGTCCGGCGCTCATGTTGCGTTGGCGGTCGACAGCCGGGACCAGGTGATTCTGGCCTGCCAAGCTGCGACGGACGCCGGTGCGCAGGTGAAGCAGCCGCCGCGGGACTGGGAATCGGATCAGCTCAACTACTACGGCACCCAGATCGCCGACTCGAACGGCAACATCCTGGAGGTCATCACCCGCGGCGGGCATTGACCGGCAGCCTCTTCAGTTGACGTCGGCGAAGTGCTCCACGTGCGGGGGCTGAGCGAAGTGCGGGCCGATCCCGCCACGCCAGATCGCGAACCGCTCGGAATCACGGAACGCCTGATGGCCTTCCAGAGACTCCCACTCCACCAGCAGCACGAACCGGGTTGGTGATTCGATCCCATGCGTCATCCGGACGCTCAGCAGCCCGGGGGAATCCTGCAACGCCGTTCTGACGGATTGATAACCCGACTCGAAGTCCGCTTCAGAACCTGGCAGAACATCGATGAGTGCCACCTCGAGAACCATGCCTGCAGATCCTGGCAGACTGTCGGCGATGACGATTCGTCGGGTATTGAGCGCGGCGGCGCTCCTGATCGTGGTTGCGGTCAGCGCCGCGGTCGCGCTGACGGTCGGCCGAACCAACCGGCCCGACGATCGCGCCAGCGTGCCGCCACCGGTCGCCGCCTCGACGTCGGTGTATCAGCCAAGCGTCCCTGCCACCACGACCGCCCAGCCGCCCAGCTCGGCAAGACCGTCCACGCCGGCACCGAAACACACCACCGCGACGCCGCCACCTGTCACCCACAGTTCGGTGAAGCCGCCGCCGGCCCGTCCGATCGCCTCGACCGGCCTGCCGGTATCGGGCAGCACCATCGGCGCTGGCCAAATCATCACGGTCGACGCACCGGCCTGGGGTGCGACCCGCGCGAATCTGCAGACCTGGCAGCGCCAGGGCAACGGCTGGAGCAAGGTCGGGCCCGCGGTCTCGGCATGGCTCGGCTCCGCCGGCATGAGCACCAATGCGCGTGAGGGTTTCAACGGCACCCCGGTCGGCAGCTTCGGTCTGACGCAGGCCTTCGGCAACAATGCCGATCCCGGTTCGCCGATGCCGTACTTCCAGGCGACCGCTGATGACTGGTGGTCCGGTGACAGCGCCAGCCCGACCTACAACTCCCACCAGCACTGTGCCGCGTCGACGTGCCCGTTCCGGACCAGCGAGAGCGAGAACCTGCACGATGCCGGCTGGGTCTACGGCTACGCGTTGGTGATCAACTACAACATGTTCCCGGCGCGCCCGGGCAAGGGAAGCGCCTTTTTCCTGCACGTCACCGAGAACCAACCGACCGCGGGCTGCGTGTCGATACCGGCCGATCAGATGGTCCGGATCCTGCACTGGCTGAATCCGGCCGCCCATCCGCGAATCATCATGGGTGTCAGTTAGCTGACAGCGTCGGGCGACGACCCGGTTCGGCGCAGTAACCGGGGGAGCACGGCCGCGATCAACGCCAGCTCCGCCGCGACCAGCATGACGCCGCCGAGCGCCCAGGATGCGAACAATGCCAGCGAACCCACTTCCACCCCCACCGCGGCAACCGAAGTCACAGTCGCACGTGCCGACGTCACGATGACCGCCTGCAGTCGCGCCTCGATCACGATCAGAACCCATCGATACAGCGCGTAGAACGCAGCGACCGCCACCACCGAGAGCGGGTGTGCGAACAAGCCGGCCGCCGCCAGCAAGCTCGCCGAGACGGCCAGCAATGCCGCCAACCTCCCCGAGCGCCCCGCACTGACCGAGCCACCCATCGCTGCCCCAGCGGCACCGGCCAGTGGGATGGCGAGAACGACGATCGGGTTCAGGCCGGTTGGCACGCCCCAGTGCTGAACAAGCAGGGGGAAGTACTCGTCGATGGCATCGATCCCGGCAACCAAGGCGACAGCCAGGACCGCGGCGCGCACAGCGGCATTTGCGCCGACCTGACGCATCCCGTCGTGAACAGTCGACCAATAGCCGGCCGCGCTCTCGCCACGAGCTCCGTCGCGCGGCAGCAGGTTGGTTCGCGGGGGTTCGGGGAGTCGAGCTGCGAACAATGCCGCGGTGAGGCAGCAGCCGACGCTCACCCAGCCGGCAAGAGCGAATCCGCCCACCGAATAGAGCACCGACGCAGCCACAGCCGCCGGGATCTGAGCAATCAGCTGCGCCGCGGTGATGCGTCCGAGAACCGTCCCGAAGTGCGCCTGCGCGCCGACCTCGGCGAGGCCGTCGTACAGCAACGCCTCGAGGGCGCCGGACACCAATGAGCCAGCGATGCCCCACAACGCGAAGCCGGCCGCGAACGACGGCAGAGCCGGCCAGCTGACCCAGAGCGCATACCCGGACGCCTGCAGAACCCCGGCTGCAATCAGGGCGCCGCGCCGCGAGAACTGATCGGCCAGTGCGCCGGACGGGATTTCGCAGCTGACGGCGACCAGTGACCAGAAGACGAACAAGCCCGAGATCGCGGCACTGGACAGCCCGACATGTCCGAACAGCAGTGCGTACAACGAGTACAGCGGGACGGTGTCCGCGAGCAACGCCCAGCTGACCGCCAAGCGCGTCAGCGGTCGTGCATCATCCGGAAGGGCGGTGGATCAACGATGTCGGCGCATGATCGAAGGATATCCCAACGGCGTCAGGTGAGCAGGGTCTTTGTCGCGTCGGCGAACAGTTCCAGCAACCGGTCCACGTCGGCGCGCTCGGTGGCCGGGCACATCAGCGCCATGTTGTGGAACGGGGTGAGCAGCACACCCCGATTGGCCAGGTACAGATGGAAGAACTCGTCCAGCGCGGGATCGGCGGCGGCCGCCGAGGCGTTGCCGGTGACCGGGGCCGGATCGGCAAACCGGAACTCGGCTCGGGCGCCGAGTTGGCTGATCGACCACGGCAACGAACGTTCGGCAAGCATCGCCCGCACGCCTTCTGTGTAATGGGTGGCAAGTTCGATCATGCCGACGTAGGCCTGCGCCGTCAGAACCTCACCGAGCGTGGCCCGCATCGCCGCAGTGGACAGCGCGTTGCCGGCCAGCGTTCCTCCGACGCCGCCGACGTCGTCTATGTCGGCCTCACCCGAGCGCACCAGCGCACCGATGCGCTCGGCCAACTCGGTGGAGATTCCGTAAGCGCCGCAGGGGATTCCGCCGCCGATGGACTTGCCGATCACCAGAATGTCCGGCTGCAGACCGTGCGTGCCGGTCATCCCGGACGGACCTGCCGAGAAGGTGTGCGTCTCGTCGATCAACAGCAGCGCGCCATAGCGCCGCGCCAGGTCAGCCAGGCCGTCCAGGAAACCTGGTTCGGGCAACACGATGCCGATGTTGGTCAGCGCCGGCTCGGTGACGACGACCGCGACATCGCCGGCGGCGAGTTCGGCCTCGACCGAGGCCAGGTCGTTGAAATGGGCAACCCGAGTCGTTGTCGTCGGGTCGACGGCCGGACCGACATTGCCCTGCCTCGAGCGTGGCTGATCGTTCTCGTCGCGCACGATGAAGGTCTCGTCCACGCTGCCGTGATAGCTGTAGGAGAAAACCAGGATCTTCGGCCGACCGGTAACCAGCCGAGCGAGCCGGATCGCCCACCGGTTCGCATCAGTGGCCGACAGCGAGAAGGACCACAGCGGCAGCCCGAACCGGCGGGACAACTCCGCGGCCACCCATTCGGCGTCCTCGGTGGGCAGCATCGCGGTGATGCCGCCCTGCTCGGCGACCCGGCGCTGCACCGCGGTGACGACCGCCGCGGGCGAGTGCCCGGCCATCGCACCGGTGTCACCGAGGGCGAAGTCGGCGTAGCGGATGCCATCGACGTCGGTGATGCTCGCACCGGCCGCGGAGTCCAAATACAGCGGGAACTGCCCGGACCACTTCGTCATCCAGGTCATCGGCACCCGGCCGAACAGGTGCTCGGCCTGGCCGAACAAGCCGGCCGAGGTCGGATGGTCGGCGGCGAACCGGGCCCGTTCGGCCGCGACCAGCTCGTCGATTCGGTCGGCAGACACAGCGATGCCGCGTTCGTGCAGGTGGGTCATAGCGTCAGTGTGCCGGACGGATCCGGCCGAGCACCTCGGCGACCCCGATTCGGCTGCCGTTCGGTCCTGGCGCGGTGGCCGTCAGCTGAACCTCGTCACCGTCCTGCAGGAACGTCCGGCTCGTGCCATCAGGCAGCGTGAACGGCTCGCTGCCACCCCAGCTCAGCTCGAGCAGGCTGCCGCGCTGGTCACGCTCTGGACCACTCACGGTGCCGGAGCCGTAGAGATCGCCGGGACGTAACGATGCTCCGTTGACAGTCATGTGCGCCATCATCTGCGCCGCGGTCCAGTACATCGTGTCGAAAGGCGGGCGGGACAACAGCTCGCCGTTCAGCGTGACCTCGATCGCGAGGTCGAGGTTCCAGGAATCGCCGGTGTCGTCGAGGTATTGCATCGGTTGCGGGTCGCGTTCCACCGCCGGCACGCGGGCGTCGGTCAGTGCCGCCAGCGGTGTGATCCAGGCCGAGACCGAAGTCGCGAAGGACTTGCCGAGGAACGGGCCGAGGGGAACGTACTCCCAGGCCTGCAGGTCGCGTGCCGACCAGTCGTTGAGCAGCACCACACCGAAGACATGATCGGCGAACTGCTCGATCGGAACCGGCTGACCAAGCTCGGAGCCGGCCCCAACCACGAAACCCACCTCGGCCTCGATGTCGAGCCGGTGGGTGGGCCCGAACGTGATCTCATCCCCGGCTTTGCGCTGCCCCTTGGGCCGGATGATGTCGGTGCCCGACACGACGACCGTGCCGGCCCGGCCGTGGTAGCCGATCGGCAGGTGTTTCCAGTTCGGTGTCAGCGGATTCGAGTCAGGTCGAAACATCCGTCCGACGTTGCTGGCGTGGTTCTCCGAGGCGTAGAAGTCGACGTAGTCGGCGACCGTGAACGGCAGCCGGTTGGTCACGTCGGTCAGCGGTACCAGCATTGGCTCGATGACGTCGCGGTGTGCGGAATCGGTGAGCCATTCGGTCACTGCGGCGCGTACCGCATCCCAGGCCGGCCGCCCCGCGGCCAGTAACGGGTCGAGGCTGCCTTCCGCAAACAGCGCGGCATAGTCGGGCAGCAGAGCCTCGGCGGCCGGGAACAGCGGGAGAGCTCGATCCCCGACGCGGACGGCGACGTTGAGAAATTCGTGCGAGTCGACAATCACGCCGTAGGGCAGCGTGTGCACGCCGAACGGGTCGTCCTCGGCGAGCTCGAGCCAGCTGGTCGTCACGGTGTCGTCACGGTGCCATCACCAAGTCCGCTTTCTGCAGATCGGTCAACGGCTCGGCGATGCTGCACGACCCGATGGAGGAGATCAAAGATCGGATCCGGCCGACGTCGTCGGAGCTGAGCGCGCGCACTCCTTCGATCACGGTCGCGGCGTCGCGCACGGCTAGCGCCGATGCCGCTCCTCGTCCGGCGAGTGAATCGTGAATGCCCAGCAACACATTGAGGAAACCGTGATGGTCGAATCCGGTGCTCGGGTCATGATGAGCGATCGCATTATGCAGGCCGGCCGTGCACTTGAACCGCAGACCAGAGCCGACTGCCGCGTCGATTGCGGCTCCCAACGCCTGCGCCGAGGGGAACGCCGCGGCCGTCGTGCCTCCGGTTCGCAACTTCAGGGACACGCCAGCCGCCAGCAGCTGTGCACATGCTCGCTCGGTCACCTCTGCAATGGCGACCTCGGCGAACGTGCTGAGGTCCGGCGCTTGCAGCGCGGACAAGGTGTCCAGCCCGCAGTCGAGATCGGCGACCGGCAAAGGGGTCTCGACCGCCGAGATCGTCATCCACGGGTAGCTGCCGGCCATGCCCAACCCGTCCTCCACCGTTGCGATTCCGCCGGGCACGGTCAACGAGATTCCCTTGCCGAGAAAAGGCGAATCGCGCACCGCGTCGTCCAGTTCAGCCAGCCGAGTGGTCGGACAGACGAACAATCCGACCAGGTCGGAATACCAGGCCGTCCGATAATCACCGTGACCGGAGAGCGCTGCCGGCATCGCTGCGTTGCCGGGCGGGAACAGCGCGGCGTCGTCGAACAACTCTGCGAACAGGGCCGGGATCGGCCTGTTGGGTTGGATCACTGCGGCGAGCTCGGTTGATCGCCGGAGGACCGAGAACCGCCGCTCCAACTCCAGGCGTACTTGCCGTCATCGCACGCCTGACCGGCCTCGCCGAGTTCCAAAGGACGGAAGGTGTCGATCATGACCGCGAGTTCGTCGAAGTAGTGCACGCCGATGCTGCGCTCATATGCGCCGGGCTGCGGACCGTGCGAGTGGCCGCCGGGATGTACCGAGATCGATCCCTTCCCGATACCGGATCCCTTGCGGGCTTCGTAATCACCGTCGACATAGAACATGATCTCGTCGGAGTCCACGTTGGAATGGTAATAGGGCACCGGGATGGACAGCGGGTGGTAGTCCACCTTGCGCGGCACGAAGTTGCAGATCACGAAGTTGATGCCCTCGAAAACCTGATGCACCGGCGGTGGCTGGTGAACCCGCCCGGTGATCGGCTCGAAGTCGCTGACGTTGAACACGTACGGGTAGAGGCAACCGTCCCACCCCACCACGTCGAACGGGTGGTGGCCGAGCACGTGAACGGTGCCGACCAGGCCTGTCGAATCACGGTGCTTCAGGTACACCTCGACGGTCTCGCCCTCGGCGAGGCCGCCGAGCAACGGTTCGCTCGGCGCTCGCAGGTCGCGCTCGCAGTACGGCGCATGCTCGAGCAGCTGGCCGAACCGGGACAGGTAACGCTTCGGCGGCGCGATGTGCGAGTTCGCCTCGATGCAATACAGCTTCACCGGCTCGGACCCGGTAGGCACCCAGCGGTGGGTGGTCGAACGTGGCAGCAGCACGTAGTCACCGCTGGCCACCTCGAGAACACCGAAGACCGTTTCCACGCGCGCGGTACCGGCTTCGACGAAGATGCATTCGTCACCGATCGCGTTGCGATAGAACGGCGACGCCTTGCCGGCAACCACATAACTGATCCGGACGTCGCCGTTGCCCAGCACGAGCCGACGGCCGGTGACCGCGTCGATCGTCGCGGTGTCGACGTCGGTGAACAGCGCAGGCAATTGCAGATGCCTGGGCAGCAACGGCGTGTTCGGGGTGGTGCGCTGGTCGGGGAGTTCCCAGCGGCGGACGTCGGCGATCGCCGAGGGGATGTTGCGGTGGTAGAGCAGTGACGAATCGGAGGAGAAGCCCTCCTCGCCCATCAGTTCCTCGAAGTACAGCTTGCCGTCCGGATCACGGTGCTGGGTGTGCCGCTTCGGTGGGACTGCACCGACGCTGCGGTAGAACGCCATTGCCTCGACTCCTCTGTCGCAACACTGCCCGTTTTTTCGACGGTATCGCAGGCAGTGCCCCGGCAGGTACCGGCCGGTCAGCGCGTCGGCCGCTGGCCGGCCCGGGCCGCTGGTACGCGCTGATTAGGCTTGCGGGGTGACAGACGACAGCTCAGGGTCCGGTGCGAATCGGGCGGTCCCGGTCCTCAGCGGCCCGGACGCGCCGCTGTTTCGTCACGTTCTCGGCCATTACCCGACCGGGGTGGCCGTCGTAACGGCAATGACGTCCGACGGTCCGGTGGGCCTGTCCATCAACTCGTTCACGTCGGTGTCTCTCGAGCCCCCACTGGTGCTGTTCTGCCCGGCGTTGAGCTCCTCGACCTGGCCGTTGGTTCGTGATGCGGGCTCGATTGCCATCAACGTCCTGTCCGCCGAACAGGAATCGGTCAGCCGGCTGTTCGCTGCCAGGGTCGCCGATCGGTTCGCCGACATCGACTGGGTGCCTGGCACCAATAACGCGCCGTTGCTCGTCGATGCACTGGGCTGGCTGGAATGCTCGGTGCAGGCTGAGCATCCCGCCGGTGATCACACCGTGGTCATAGCCGGCATCGACCGGATGGGTGTGCACGAACAGATCGGCGAGCCGCTGGCCTACTTCCGGGGCTCCTACTACCGCGGCATCACCGAGGCCGTGGAATCCGCCGACGACGAGCGTTGAGTTCTAGAACCGCAGACGCCAGCGCGAGCACTATCACCAGCACGCCGTAGCCGGTCGCGGTCGACATCAGTCCCACCGGCTGGGCCAGCGCGGCCTAACGGGGATCGATCGCGTCCATCGCGTCGTGCACCCGCTTGACCGAGATCGGGTGCGCGGTCCGCAACTGCTGGGCGAACACGCTGACCCGCAGTTCCTCGATCATCCAACGGATCCGGTCCAGCAGGGCCAGCTCGCCGTCTTGGCCGAGTCGGGTCGTCAACTCCTCGAAGTCGCGGTTGACGACGTCGAGCACGGCCTGCCGTTCGGCGTCCCGGGACGGGTTCGTCGCCGCGTCGCTCGCGCGATGCTCGATCGCGCGAAGGTATCGCGGCAAGTGGGCCAGCTGCGCGGGATCGGTCGCACCGACGAAGCCTGGGTAGACCAACGACGCGAGATGCCGGGCCTCCTCCGACCGGGTGCGCTGACCAGCTGGGCCGGTCAGGTCCGTGAGGGCAAGTTCAGCGTCCTGGGCCGCGAGGATGACCTGTTCGACGATGCGGGCGGTGCGCTCGGTAGTGGCGAAGAGCTGGCCGGCGACCTGCTCACGCAACGCGATGAACGACGGACGATCCCAGGCGGGTGCTGAGCCAGGTCCAGTTGCGCTACGCATCAGTGCCTCGACCGCGGCGGCGACACAGTCGGCCAGCAGGTCGTCGATGGAGCCGTGCGGCGTGCGGCTCAAGACGAGCTTGGTCCGTTGCCCCAAGCCGTTACGCAGTTGGCGTACCGGGGAGGGCAGCGTGTTCACCAGCAGTTGCCGGGTACCGGCCCACATCGCCTTGCGCTGCGCCTGCTCGGTGTCGAACACTCGGATCGAGACAATGTTGCCTTCCGCGGCCAGCGCCGGGTAGCCGGTCACCAGGTGACCGCCGATGCTGCGTTGGACAGTTCTGGGTAGCTCCTCGAAGTCCCAGTCCGCCAGCTGGTCCCGAGTGATGTCCGCGGTCGCCTCGGTCAACGCGGCTGCGACGGTGCCTGCGAACCGCCGCTGCAATGCACGCAGATCCTTGTCTTCGGCCAGCGCCCGGCCATCGGTGTCGACCACTCGGTACGTGGGGCGAAGGTGCGGCGGGAGCCGGTCGAGATTCCAGGCATCTTGCGGTATCAGCAGCCCACGGGTGCGCTGGAGCTCGACGGCCAGCACGTCGGTGATCGATCCGGCCGAGGTCGGCAGCTCGTCCGGCAGTGTGCTGATCAGCGCAGCCGCCGTGTCGGGAACGGGCACCAGGCCACGGCGAATGTCCTTGGGCAGGCTGCGAAGAAGCGCGGTGACCAGTTCGGCGCGCAGTCCGGGGACGTTCCAGTCGAGGCCGGCCTCGGCCGCCGAATGCAGCAGCGGCAGCGGAATCGTCACCGTCACCCCGTCGTCGGCGGCGCCAGGCTCGAAGCGGTAGCTCAGGTCCAACTCGAAGTCGCCGGAACTCCAGCTGTCCGGGAACTGGGCGCTGGAAATGTCGCCGGCGCCGTCGCGGATCAGATCCTCGACGGTCAGGTCGAGCAAGGTCGGCGTCTTGTGCCGGGCCTTCTTCCACCATGAGTCCAGGTGCCGTGCTGATACCACGTGATCGGGAATCCGTTGGTCGTAGAAGGCGAACAGCGTCTCGTCGTCGACCACGATGTCGCGGCGCCGGGCCCGGCTTTCCAGGTCGGACAGGCCGTCGAGCAGCTCGTTGTTGCGACGGAAGAAATGATGCCGGGTGTCCCAGTCACCCTCGACCAGCGCGTGCCGGATGAACAGGTCCCGCGCCGCGACCGGATCGACGGTGTGAAAGCCGACTTTGCGGTCCACGATCAGGGGCACGCCGTACAACGTGACACGTTCCAGAGCCACCACCGCCCCGCGGGCGCGTTCCCAATGCGGATCGCTGTAGCTGCGCTTGACCAGCGATCCGGCCAGTTCCTCGGCCCAGGCCGGATCGATGCCGGCCACGACCCGACCCCACAGCCGGGACGTGTCGACGAGTTCGGCCGCCATCACGAACTGGGGCTGCTTCTTGAAAAGCGCGGAGCCCGGGAAGATCGAGAACCGGGCGTTGCGGGCGCCGAGGTAGTCACGCCGATCGGGGTCTCGTTGGCCGATGTGCGACAGCAGACCGGCCAGCAAGCTGCGGTGGATCTGCTCGATGTCGCCGGGCTGATCCCCGACGACGATGCCCATCCCCTTGACGATCTGCCGCAGTTGGGTGAACAGGTCCTGCCATTCTCGTACCCGGATGTAGCTGAGGTATTCGGCGCGACACATCCGCCGGAATTGGCTGGAAGACAGGGCCTTCTGCTGTTCGCGGATGTATCGCCACAGCGCCAGGTGGCCGGCGAAGTCCGAGGTGTGGTCGGCGAACCGGGCGTGCTTGGCGTCGGCTGCCTGCTGGGCATCGGTCGGACGTTCCCGCGGGTCGGCAATCGACAACGCCGCGGTCAACACCAGGACATCGCGGACGCAGCCTCGTCGGTCTGCTTCCAGGATCATCCGGGCCAGTCGCGGATCGAGCGGCAATTGCGCGATCCGCCGGCCCTGCTCAGTCAGGCGCGGACCGGAGTCCTTGTCGGTGGAGCTCAGCGCGCCGAGTTCGGTCAGCAGGGCGAGGCCGTCGGCGACCTGACGTTGGTCAGGCGGGTCGATGAAGCCGAAGCGCTGCACCGAGCCGAGGTCGAGGGCAGCCATCTGCAGGATGACCGATGCCAGGTTGGTTCGCAGGATCTCCGGATCGGTGAACTCCGGCCGTCCTTCGAAGTCGTCCTGGGCGTACAGCCGGATGCACACCCCGTCCGAGGTGCGGCCGCATCGCCCGGCGCGCTGGGTCGCAGCAGCCTGTGAGATGGCTTCGACCGGCAGCAGTTGGACCTTCGTCCGGAGGCTGTACCGCGACACCCGCGCGGTGCCGGAATCGATCACGTACTTGATGCCGGGAACCGTCAGCGAGGTCTCGGCGACGTTGGTTGCCAGCACGATCCGGCGCCGCTGGTGCCTGGCGAAGACCCGGTGCTGTTCGGCGGCCGAGAGCCGCGCGTACAGCGGCAACACTTCGGTGTCCGGCAACCCGAGGGCGTTCAGCGCGTCGGCGGTGTCACGGATCTCGCGTTCACCGGACAGGAACACCAGGATGTCGCCGGGTGGTTCGCGGCGGAGTTCGCCGACCGCGTCGGTGATTGCGGTGATCAGGTCACGATCCTCGGCGTGCGGATTGTCGGGGTCGGTGAGCGGCCGATACCGGAGCTCGACGGGATAGCTGCGCCCGGACACCTCGACGATGGGCGCGTCTGCGAAGTAATGGGAGAACCGTTCGGGGTCGATGGTCGCCGACGTGATGATCACTTTGAGGTCTGGACGCCGGGGCAGCAGCTGTTGCAGGTAGCCGAGCAGGAAGTCGATGTTGAGGCTGCGCTCGTGCGCCTCGTCGATGATGATCGTGTCGTACCGGCGCAACATCCGGTCCCGGCCGATCTCGGCGAGCAGTATGCCGTCGGTCATCAGCTTGACCAGGGTGTCCTCGCCGACCCGGTCGGTGAATCGCACCGCGAAACCGACCGCGCTGCCGACCGGCACGTCGAGCTCCTCGGCCAGCCGCTCAGCCACCGCCCGAGCCGCGATCCGGCGCGGCTGGGTGTGCCCGATCGCGCCCCGGACACCGCGGCCGAGTTCCAGGCAGATCTTGGGTAGCTGGGTCGTCTTGCCCGAACCGGTCTCGCCGGCAATGACCACCACCTGGTGGTCCCGGATCGCGGCCAGCAGATCGTCGCGGCGCTGGCTAACCGGTAAGTCCTGCGGGTACCGGATCCGCGGCACCGCGGCTTCGCGCGCTGCGACCCCGGCCTCGGACCGTTCGATATCGGCGAGGATCCGCGTCAGTGCGTCGGTGTTTCGGTTGCGCCCACGCCCGGCGTCGTCCAGGCGGCGTCGCAGCCGGTGCTCGTCGGTGAGCAGCACGCCGGCCAGCCTGCTCCGAAGTTGCCCGATGTCGAGACCGGCGGACGGAGCGGATGAGGTTGACATGCCACGTCAATTCTATGGCCACGTCAATTCTATGGCGTGCCCGCACGGTGCCATCCGCAAGCCCGGTTGGCGGTCGCGACATCAGCGACTGTCGTTGAAATGTTCTACGGCGATGACCGGTCGTACCAGGCGTTGCATGTCGGGGCCGCTGAAGGCGGTACGCAGCAGATCATGGCCCAGTTCGTTGCCGATCGCGGCCATGATCATGCCCTGGTCCAGGGACAGGTAGAACGGCGACACGACACCGCTGCGCACGTTGACGGCATCGTGGAAGCCCCACTTGCCGTAGCTGTTGAAGTTGCGGCGCAGCTTGTCCAGGTTGGTCAGCACCGCGCTGCGGTCCCAGCGCAGGCCCAGGAACGAGGCGTGCGGCGTGACGACACCGTTGGTGTAGGCCGACGGCGCTGGATCCGGGGTAGCCGGTCGCTGGCAGCCGGCGACCTGATAGCCGTGATCGACATAGGTGTTGTCGTTGTTGGACGGGTAGCCGGTCGGGTTGGAACCGACGGCGTCAACCCCGTAGGCGGAGTACCCACCGTTCGGATTGGTGGACGGCGAGAAGCCCCAGTACCCGTAACCGGTATCGACCAGGCCGTGATGGATCTGGGCCTGCACGGTGTTCGGATGATTCAGCCCCCAGCTGTTCGGGCCCCAAGTTTCTTCCGGCACGAACAGGGCCGGCATCAGATCTTCGAAGGCGCTGCCGCCCCAGCTCGGGGTGATCCGCATGCCGGCGTAGCTGTATGACCCGTCATAGACGTCGATACCGAAGTAACGGTGCGTCGTCCCGGAAGGCGTGGTCTCCTGGAAAGAGTTCGCGCAGGTCGGGGTGAACGCGCGCCAGGTTCCGAAGTACTCCTTCTGCGGCAGCTGGCCGTTGGCGATGCCGAGATAGCTGGCGATCCGGCTCTCGCTGACCACCGTGTCGTAACAGCACGCCTCAGCGCCGGTGCTCGGCGCGTAGTTGAACAGGATCCGGTTGACATTCGCTCGGTAGTAGAAGCCGAAATTCATGCTCCGGTAGAGCGCGTCGGCACGTTGGGACAGCTCCGGCACCGCGCCGCGCACTACTCGTAGTCCGGTTGCGAGCCAGCCGTTGTCGACTGAGGACAGCGTCGGGGTGAGGGGTTCACCGGTCGGCGGCCAGGTGGTGAGCACGGCGCCGGAGCGGTAGTCGTACCAGTTGTAGTACTGGCCGCTGGGCCGGTGGCGATCCATGACCGACAGGGTGTTGATCGTGCGGCTCAGCCTGGTCACCAGTTCGTCGTGGCTGATGATCCCGAGTCGGCCGGCGACGACCGCGCTCCACAGGTACGCGCCGATGTTGGTGATGGACGTCTGGACCGATCGACTGCCATCGGTGCCGAGGCTGTCGGTGGGCAGGCCGCTGTGCTCGTCGGTCATCGCGACGAACGATGCCCAGGTGGTCCGCGCATAGTCGTAGAGCACGGCATCGCCCGACGGTGGACGCGCGCCCGCCGCTGAGGATGCCTGTGCCGACAACGGCTGGCTGAGCGAAAGGACAACGGATACGGCCATGACGCCGATCAGGAATCTGACGCCGATCAGGAATCTGACGCGGATAGTGAACAGGCTTCGGGACATCGGTGCTACCGCCTCGCCGCTGTGAGCCGATCTGACCGGCTCGGACAACTCAGAGCCCCGTCCGTCGAACCTCGCACCGGCCGCAATACCTGTCAACCATGACGAAACACCGACTTAGCGCAAGCGCGATAAGCGCAGCTATCGGATCGAGCTCTACCAGCCGCGCTCGCGCCACTCGGCCAGGTGCGGCCGCTCGGCTCCGAGCGTGGAGTCATTGCCGTGGCCGGGATAGAACCAGGTGTCGTCGTCGTAGACGCCGAAAATCCGCTCGGTGACGTCGGTAAGCAGCGATTCGAAGTCCGCAGCTCCCCAGGTCTTACCGAGCCCGCCGGGGAAGAGCGAGTCCCCGGTGAAGAGGTGGCCTTGACCTTCCGGATCGGCATAATGCAGCGCGATGGAGCCAGGGGTATGGCCACGCAGCCCGATCACCGACAGCTCGACGGCTCCGACGTGCACCTTCTCGCCGTGATGCAATGCTCGGTCGGTCGGCACCGGGATGCCCTCGGCATCATCGGCGCCGGCCAAGGTCCGCGCGCCGGTCCGAGCCACGATGGCTGCCAGCGCCTGCCAATGGTCGGGATGCTGGTGGGTCGTGAGCACGCTCGTGATCGGGTCACCACCGAGCCGGACGAGGTCGGCCAACCGATCCGCCTCGTCTGCCGCGTCGATCAGCATCGCCTCGCCGGTTACCCGGCAGCGCAGCAGGTAGGCGTTGTTCGACATCTGGCCGACGGCCAGCTTCGCAATCGTCAGCGCGGCCAACTCTCGCACGTCGACCGGTCCGCCTACGTGGACCTCGCCTGTGTAACTCGCCATCCATGCACTCCTCGGTTGTGGCCGGTGCTGCTATTCGATGACGACCGGTATTTCTTCGGTCGTCGGTTCAGTCAGGATGCGCACCGATGCGTCGGGTAGCTTCGCCAGCACCGTGCGGACGTAGTCCTCGACCGCAGCCGGCCGCCCGACGTCCTTACCGAGCCGCTCGGACATCAGCCAGCGGTGCTCGCCGATCTCGTAGAACAGTTCCGCGTCCGGCATCTTGGCGCGCAGTTTCTCCGGAATCAGGTCGAGGGTGCCGTAGAACTTCTCGTCCAGCCAGCGCCGGGCCGCCAACCCCTCCGGGATGTCATGTCCGACGCCGTCGATCCATTTGGCCCGGAACCTGGTCAGGTCGGACAGGATCTGCTTGGCCTGGTTCTCCTGCACGTGCAGCCCGGTCAGCGCGAACACCCGCCGGGCGTGGTGGCCTGGCTCGACCACATGCGTCTCGAAGCGCAGCTGCGAACCGGCGTCCTCGGTCTTGATGCCGATCTCGGACACGTCGAAGCCGAGCGAGTTCAGCCGCCGGACGCGCTCCTCGATTCGGTAGCTCTCCCCGGAGGGATAGACCTCGTCATCGGTCAGCTCGGCCCACAACGCCTCGTAGCGCGGCTCCAACGCGATCGCGATCTCGACCGGATCCGCATCCGCGGCCAGGTATCCGCCGGCCTGCAGGTCCATCAGCTCACCTGCGATGTTCTCGGTGGCGATGGTGATGTCGTGCATCCGCTGCCCCGGCGTCAGTGTCGGGTGCTTCTCACCGGTTTCGGCATCGACCAGATACGCGGCCAACGATCCGGCGTCCCGTCGGAACAACGTGTTCGACAGCGAACAGTCACCCCAGAAGAAACCCGCAAGGTGCAGCCGGACGAACAACTGGGCCAGCGCGTCCAGCAGCCGAGACCGCAGATCCGGCAGCGAGCGCTCGGTGAACAGCGATCGGTAGGGCAACGAGTAGGGAAGGTGGCGCGTGATCAGCAGTCCTTCGAGATGGCGGCCGTGGTGATCGCTGCGGCCGGTCACCGTGCCGAACGCGTCGACGACGGGCACCGAGTCCTCGGCGAGCTCACGCAACAGACGGTGCTCCCGAAGGACGTAGCGCTCGGTTGCTTCCTTGAACGCGAAGATCTGGTTGTGCGCGCGGACGAAACGCACGACGTGCCGGGAGATACCACGCGGCACCTGGACGATGCGCGGATCGGTCCATTCGGCCAACGGCTGGTCGAATGGCAACGTCAACAGCTCGGTCGCGGTGCCCAGCGTGGTGATGGTGTAGTTGCCCATGTCAGCTACGAGCGTACGGCGAGCCCGACACGGTATCGACGAGACGCTCCCGGCAAGTCGTGCCCGATACCGCCGCTTCGGGCAGCCGATACGGTGACCGCCATGACTGCGCGACCATTGAAAGAGGTTGTCGAGTCCGGCTGGGCGGCAGCATTGCAGCCGGTTGCCGACGACATCGCCGCGATGGGTGAGTTCTTACGGGCCGAGATTGCGGCCGGCCGTCAGTACCTGCCCGCCGGCGACAACGTGCTGCGAGCGTTCAAACAGCCGCTCGACGATGTCCGGGTTCTGATCGTCGGGCAGGACCCATACCCGACGCCCGGCCATCCGATCGGGCTGTCGTTCGCGGTGGCTGCCGACGTGCGCCCGCTGCCGAAATCGTTGATCAACATCTACCGCGAGTTGCAGGACGATCTGTCCGTGCCGGCACCGTCGAACGGCGACCTGACGCCGTGGACCGAGCAGGGTGTGCTGCTGTTGAACAGGGTTCTGACCGTGCGTCCGGGCGCATCGGCATCGCATCAGGGCAACGGCTGGGAGACGGTCACCGAGCAGGCTGTGCGGGCATTGGTGGCGCGTGAACAACCGCTGGTGGCAATCCTGTGGGGGCGCCAGGCCCAGTCACTGCGTCCGCTGCTCGGTGACACGGCACGGGTCGAGTCGGTGCATCCCAGCCCGCTGTCGGCCAGCGGAGGCTTCTTCGGCTCGAAGCCCTTTAGCCGGACGAATGCTTTGCTGGCTGATCAGCGCGCCGCGCCGGTGGACTGGAGGTTGCCGTGACGCGGGAGACCGGTCAGCCCTCGGTCATCCGTTGGCCAACCGAGCCGGGAAGCCGCCGGTTGCGATCGGTCCCCATCGAGTGGGCGTGATCCGTAACAATGACTTGTCCTGCGTGACCATCGCCGCTCGGTATTCGTCCCAGTCGGGGTGCTCGCCGGAGATCGCTCGGTAGTAGTCGACAAGCGGTTCCAGCGCGTCGGGCATGTCCAGCACCTCGGCGTTGCCCTCGACCTGGATCCATGCGCCGCCGAAATCGTCGGACAGCACCAACACGCTGCAGCGTGGGTCGCGGCGCAGGTTGTGCGCCTTGGCCCGGTCCGGGTAGGTGGAGATGACGAGTCGACCTTCGGCGTCCACGCCGCCGCTGACCGGCGAGGCTTGCGGGGTGCCGTCTGCGCGGCGGGGGATCACGATCATGTGACGGCGGGGCCGGACGAATTCCAGCATCTCCGAGAGCTCGACCGGGGTGTTCGTGGCAATGGTTCGTGGCATGGCTCGATCATGCACCCGTCCACAATTCGAGAAGCCGCCCGTCAAGCAGTCCGAGTGGTACCGTAGTGGTACCATCGAAGGCATGGCTATGAACCTGCGCCTCAGCGAAGAGGAAGCGTTGGCACTGCATGACTATGCCGAAGCTCATGGTCGATCAATGCAGGATGTCGCACGGGTCGCCATTCACGAATATGTGACGGAGCGATCGGCGAAGCGGAGCGAAATTCTCCAGCGCATCGTTGCTGAGGACGCCGACCTTCTGAACCTGCTCGCGCAGTGACCGTTCGTTACCTCGATCTCGATGACGTCGTGGCAGCCGGCGCCGCCGCGGTAACACCAGCCGAATTGCTGATCCGTGACTGGGGCCTGCTGGAATCGGCCATCGCCCGGCCAAGGGCCAGTGCTTTCGGGCAGGATGCCTACCCTGATGTCTGGCCTAAGGCAGCCGCGCTGCTCGAGTCGCTTTCGAGGAACCATCCGCTGATCGATGGAAACAAGCGCCTTGCGTGGGTGTCGACCAGATTCTTCCTGGCGATCAATGACCTCGATCTGATCGCCGTGGACGCGCAGGACGGCGACAAGTTCGTGCGATCCGTGGCGCAGGGTGTCCTGGAACTGGCCGATGTTGCGGCCCAGCTGAGATCCTGGCGGCGCTGAATAACAGTTGTCGTAGGTCGCGATTACTCTCGAAGACTGATCCGAGCTCACGTGATCTGACGATGATTTCGATGACGTTTTTCGACGCTCTGTAGAGAGAAGACCTGTGGCTGACCGTTTGATCGTGCGTGGTGCACGGGAGCACAACCTCAAGGACGTCCATCTCGACCTGCCGCGTGACTCCCTGATCGTGTTCACCGGCCTGTCCGGTTCGGGCAAGTCCTCGCTGGCGTTCGACACGATCTTCGCCGAGGGGCAGCGCCGCTACGTCGAGTCGTTGTCAGCGTATGCCCGGCAGTTCCTGGGCCAGATGGACAAGCCGGACGTCGACTTCATCGAGGGCTTGTCGCCGGCGGTGTCCATCGACCAGAAGTCGACGTCCCGAAACCCCCGCTCGACGGTGGGCACGATCACAGAGGTCTATGACTACCTGCGGCTGCTGTACGCCCGGATCGGGCACCCGCACTGTCCGATCTGCGGTGAGCCGATCAGCAAGCAGACCCCGCAGCAGATCGTCGACCGGGTGCTGGAGATGCCTGAGGGCACCCGATTCCAGGTTCTGGCCCCGGTGATCCGGGAGCGGAAGGGGGAGTACGCCGACCTGTTCGACGACCTGCAGATCAAGGGCTACTCGCGGGTCCGGGTCGACGGGACGGTCTACCCGCTCACCGATTACACCGGTCCGCTCGAGGAACGCACCAAGCTCAAGAAGCAGGAGAAGCACACCATCGAGGTGGTGGTGGACCGGCTGACTGCCAAGGCGAGCAGCAAGCAGCGGATCACCGATTCCGTCGAGACCGGCCTCGGTCTGGCCGGCGGCCTGGTCATCCTGGACTTCGTCGACCTGCCCGAAGCAGACGAGCACCGGGAGCGGCGATTCTCCGAGCGGCTTGCCTGCCCGAACGAACACCCGCTGGCAATCGACGAACTCGAACCGCGGTCGTTCTCGTTCAACGCACCATTCGGAGCCTGCCCGGTCTGCACCGGGATCGGCACCCGCAAAGAGGTCGACCCCGAGCTGTTGGTTCCGGATCCGGACCGGTCACTGGCCGACGGTGCCGTGGCACCGTGGGCAACGGGGCAGAACAACGAATACTTCCTTCGGCTGCTGGATGCCGTTGCCGAACAGGTCGGCTTCAGCACCAAGACACCTTGGGGTGACCTGCCGCCCAGGGCGCAGAAGGCAGTCCTGCACGGCACCAGCGATCAGGTGCACGTCCGCTACAAGAACCGCTACGGCCGGGAACGCTCCTACTACGCGACCTACGAAGGTGTCGTGCCGTGGCTCGAGCGCAGGCACGCCGAGACCGACAGTGACTGGTCACGCGAGAAGTACGAGGGCTACATGCGGGAGGTGCCGTGCCCGACCTGCAACGGCACCCGGCTCAAGCCCGAGATTCTGGCGGTGACGCTTGGCGGCCAGTCCATCGCGGAGGTCTGCGCGCTGTCGATCGGTGACGCCGCGAAGTTCCTCAACAGCCTCACGCTGAGCAATCGCGAAGAGATGATCGCGATCCGGGTCCTCAAAGAGGTCAACGCCCGGCTCGGGTTCCTCGTCGATGTGGGCCTGGACTATCTGTCGCTGGATCGGGCCGCGGCGACGCTGGCCGGCGGCGAGGCGCAGCGGATCCGGCTCGCGACCCAGATCGGCGCCGGCCTGGTCGGAGTGTTGTACGTACTCGACGAGCCGTCCATCGGGCTGCACCAGCGAGACAACCACCGGCTCATCGAGACGCTGGTGCGGTTGAAGAACCTCGGGAACACGCTTATCGTCGTCGAACACGACGAGGACACCATTCGTACCGCCGACTGGGTGGTAGACATCGGCCCGCGGGCCGGTGAAGAAGGCGGCGAGATCGTCGTCTCGGGCACCGTCGAGGACCTGTTGAAGTCGCAGGAATCGATCACTGGCGCCTACCTGTCAGGTCGCCGTGCCATCGAGATCCCGATAATCCGGCGACCGGTCACCCGGGGTCGTGAACTGGTGGTGGAAGGGGCCCGGGAGCACAACCTGCGAAACCTCGATGTCGCGTTCCCGCTGGGCGTGTTCGTGGCCGTGACAGGCGTCTCCGGGTCGGGTAAGTCGACGCTGGTCAACGACATCCTCTACACGACGCTCGCGAACCGGATCAACGGCGCCAAGCTGCCACCGGGCAGGCACAAGCGCGTCACCGGCCTGGAAAACCTCGACAAGGTGGTCGGCGTGGACCAGTCACCGATCGGGCGGACTCCCAGATCCAACCCGGCGACGTACACCGGCGTGTTCGACCACGTCCGCAAGCTCTACGCCGAGACGACTGAGGCAAAGGTCCGCGGCTACCTGCAGGGCCGGTTCTCCTTCAACGTCAAGGGCGGCCGGTGTGAGAACTGCGCCGGCGACGGCACGATCAAGATCGAGATGAACTTCCTGCCGGACGTCTACGTGCCGTGCGAGGTCTGTAAGGGCGCCCGATACAACCGAGAAACCCTCGAGGTGCACTACAAGGGCAAGACCATCTCCGAGGTACTCGACATGCCGATCGTCGAGGCGGCCGAGTTCTTCAAGCCGATCTCCAAGATCGCACGGCACCTGGACACCCTGGTCGATGTCGGGCTCGGCTACGTCCGGCTCGGGCAACCTGCCCCGACGCTGTCCGGCGGTGAGGCGCAGCGCGTGAAGCTGGCCAGTGAGCTGCAGAAGCGTTCCACCGGACGGACCATCTACGTCCTGGACGAGCCGACCACCGGCCTGCACTTCGAGGATGTCTCCAAGCTGCTGGGTGTGCTGCAGTCCCTGGTGGACAAAGGCAACTCCGTGTTGGTGATCGAACACAACCTGGACGTCATCAAGACCGCGGACTGGATCATCGACATGGGCCCGGAGGGTGGTTCCGGAGGCGGCCTCATCGTGGCAGAGGGGACGCCGGAGCACGTGGCGACGGTCCCCGAATCGCACACCGGGACGTTCCTGGCCCCGTTGCTGGCCGACCGGCTCGGTGACGCCGCGAAGTCCAGTGGGCGGCCGGCCAAGCGAACCGCGAAGAAGCCGGCGGTTCGAAAGGCGACCGCAGCAAAGGCCACCGCAGCAAAGGCGGCCGTTCGAAAGGCGAGCGTGGGGACGGCGTCCGTTCGAAAGGCGACTGACAAGACGCCTGCAGTGCAGAAGGCAGCCCGTTCCCGCCGATCGGCCTGACGACGATCCAGGGCATTCAGGCGCGCTGATCCGACGAGGTCAGATAAGCCTCCGCGACCCGCCTCGGCACCACCATCAGCCAGGCGTCGATGACCAGTTCCTCGAGGTGGGAAGAGTCCAGCGGCGCCATCCTGACGTGCAACCAGTTGTAGCGCAGCTCGGACTGTCCAGGCATCAGGAACAGTTCTGGCTCGGCAGCCACCATCGCCTCCCGTGCCTCCCGAGGGAATCCGAAACCCAGGATGGTCTCGTCCCGCGAGAGCGCCAGATACACGATGCGCCCGACCCGGAACTTCACCCGATCGCGCACCACCGCCTCGTAGCTGCGTGGCAGCGACAACGCGATACTGCGCACATCCTCGATAGTCACCATGATCAGCACTGTTGCAGCCGGCACTGACAGACCAGCGCAACGACGGACGCGACGACCCGACGCGACGACCGGCGTCAGTGGCTGTAGGTCAGGACCGTCGGCGCGCCGCACTACTGTCGAAGATGTGGCTGACCCGTCCTCCTACCGACCCGCGCCGGGAACCATTCCGGTCGAACCGGGTGTTTACCGGTTCCGGGACGCACACGGCCGGGTGATCTACGTCGGCAAGGCCAAGAGCCTGCGATCGAGACTGAACTCCTACTTCGCCGACCTCAGCGCGCTGCACGCCCGCACCCGTCAGATGGTGACCAGCGCGGCCAGCGTCGAATGGACCATCGTCAAGACCGAGGTCGAGGCACTTCAACTCGAATACAACTGGATCAAGGAATTCGATCCCCGGTTCAACGTGCGCTACCGCGACGACAAGTCCTACCCGTCGTTGGCGGTGACGCTGAACGAGGAATTCCCCCGGCTGCAGGTCATGCGGGGGCCGAAGAAACCCGGCGTCCGGTACTTCGGGCCATACGCCCACGCCTGGGCGATCCGCGAGACGCTGGACTTGCTGCTGCGGGTGTTTCCGGCCCGAACCTGCTCCAACGGGGTATTCAAGCGCTCCGCCCAGATCGGTCGGCCGTGCCTGCTCGGCTACATCGGTAAGTGCAGCGCGCCGTGCGTCGGGCGGGTCACAGCCCAGGAGCACCGCCAGATCGTCGACGATTTCTGCGACTTCATGGCAGGCAAGACCGACCGGATGATTCGCAGGCTGGAACGTCAGATGGCCGAGGCGAGCAAGAATCTCGAGTTCGAGCAGGCCGCCCGGATCCGCGACGATCTGGGTGCTCTGCAGCGCTCGATGGAGAAGCAGGCAGTTGTGCTCACCGATGGCACCGACGCCGACGTTGTTGCCTTCGCCAGTGACGAATTCTCCGCCGCCGTTCAGGTCTTCCATGTCCGTGGTGGCCGGGTGCGCGGTCAACGTGGCTGGGTTGTGGACAGCGCCGCCAGCGCATCCGGCGATGTCAGCATCGCTGACCTGGTCGAGCAGTTCATCCTTCAGTTCTATGGCCAGGAGGACGCCTCGATCCCGCGCGAGGTGCTCGTCCCCGAACTGCCTGAGGACGCCGACGCCCTGACCGAACTGTTGTCCGAACAGCGTGGCAGCCGGGTCGACCTGCGCGTCCCGCAGCGCGGTGACAAGCGGTCGCTGATGCAGACCGTCACCCGTAACGCCGAACAGGCCTTCGTCCAGCACAAGCTGCGTCGGGCCAGCGATCTGACCGCACGCTCGCAGGCGCTGGCCGAGTTGCAGGAGGCGTTGGAGATGCCCGATGCGCCATTGCGGATCGAGTGCTTCGACATCAGTCACGTGCAGGGCACCAACGTGGTGGCGAGCATGGTGGTGTTCGAGGACGGCCTGGCTCGCAAGAGCGAATATCGCCGGTTCAGCATGCGCAGCGGCGGCGGTGACACCGACTGGATCGCCGAGGTCATCCGGCGGCGGTTCGCTCGTTACCTGGAAGAAAGCGTCATCGACCCCGATGCCGAACGCGCCGAGATCGAGGCCGCCGGTGGCCGGCCGCGCAAATTTTCCTATCCACCCAACCTCGTCGTGGTCGACGGCGGCGCTCCCCAGGTCGCGGCCGCCCAGGCGTCACTGGCCGAACTGGGCATCACCGACGTCACGCTGGTCGGTCTGGCCAAACGCCTCGAGGAGGTTTGGGTGCCCGACTCCGAGTACCCGGTGATCCTGCCGCGAACCTCCGAGGCGCTGTATCTGCTGCAGCGGGTCCGGGACGAGGCACACCGATTCGCGATCACGTTCCATCGGCAGAAGCGATCGAAGTCGATGCTGGAATCGGAACTGTCTGAGATATCGGGGCTCGGACCAGCACGTCGGAAAGCCCTGCTGGCCCAGTTGAGCTCTTTGAAGAAACTGCGAGCCGCGACGGCCGATGAGATCGCCCAGGTGCCCGGCTTCGGCCCCGATCTCGCGGCGCGAGTCGCAGAAGCGCTCGCGGTAGGCAACGATGAGGCACAACCGGCCATCAACATGGCAACCGGCGAAGTGCTTGGTTAGCGACATCGCATACCCGATACGGCCGAAATCTGATCCACTGATCCGCGCAGCACTCACCCGCGTGCCCGACGACCAACGAAGGAGCCAGTGACCATGGCCAGCCCGGACCACGGCGCTCTGGAAACTGTCATCGTCACCGGCCTTTCCGGTGCCGGACGAAGCACAGCGGCCAAATGCCTGGAAGACCTCGGGTTTTTCGTCGTCGACAACCTGCCACCCGAACTGGTGGCCACCATGGTCGACCTGGGCAGCCGCAGCCAAGGTGCGGTGACCAAGCTTGCAGTGGTCATGGACGTCCGAAGTCGAGCTTTCTCCACCGACCTGACCGGCGTCGTTTCTGCGCTCGGGCAGCGCGAGTTGCGGCCCCGGATCCTGTTCCTGGAAGCCAGCGACGCTGTGCTGATCCGTCGCTTCGAAAACGTCCGGCGTGCCCATCCGCTGCAGGGCGACGGTCGGCTGACAGATGGCATCACCGCCGAGCGCGCGATCCTGGAACCGCTGCGAGGTATCGCAGATCTGGTCCTGGACACCTCCGAACGCACCGTGCACGAGCTGCGCCGCGCCATCGAGGAGGCATTCACCTCCGACGGTCTGGTGGTACCGGAACTGCGCGCCACAGTTGTGTCGTTCGGGTTCAAGTACGGCCTGCCGGCGGACGCTGATCTGGTTGTCGACGTGCGGTTCCTGCCCAATCCCTATTGGATTCCGGAGTTGCGGGAACTCACCGGCGAGGACGCCGAGGTTGCCGACTACGTTCTCACCCAGGAGTCGGTCGCCGACTTCCTGGACAAGTACATCGACATTCTGCAGATCATCGGCGCCGGATATCGCCGTGAAGGAAAGCACTATCTGACTCTTGCGGTCGGCTGCACAGGAGGCAAACATCGGTCCGTGGCCATGAGTCGGGAACTCGTCAGACGCTTGAACGATCTCGGAGTGCACGCGACCGTGGTGCATCGCGACCTGGGCCGCGAGTAGTGGCGCCCGACAATCAACCCCCGCAACCCCCGCGCCGCAGTGTCGTAGCGCTCGGCGGTGGTCACGGCCTGTATGCGTCACTGTCGGCGCTGCGGTTGCTCGACGTGGACGTCACGGCGGTGGTAACCGTCGCCGACGATGGCGGATCGTCCGGTCGGATAAGGCGTGAGCTCGGCGTGCTGCCGCCAGGCGATCTGCGGATGGCGCTTGCGGCACTGGCCACCGGATGGGTGGGAGAGCACAACCAGTCGCTGCCGTGGTCGACCGTGCTGCAACATCGGATGGGCGGAGCCGGTGCGTTGGCCGGCCACCCGATCGGCAATCTGCTGCTGACCGGCCTGATGGAACTGCACGACGATGCCGTCTCGGCACTGGCCGACCTGGCGCGGTTGATCGGCGCGCACGGAACGGTCCTTCCGATGTCGCCGCGGCCGCTGGATCTGATAGCCGACGTGGCCAGCGTCGATCCCGATGATGCCGTGCAAAGCAGGAAGATCCGCGGCCAGTCCGCCATCGCCGCAACAGCGGGTAGGGTCACCTCGATTGCGTTGATACCGAAGAATCCGCCGGCCTGTTCGGAGGCGGTGCGCGCGATCATGTCGGCGGATGCGGTCGTCCTCGGGCCGGGATCGTGGTTCACCAGCGTGATCCCGCACCTGCTCGTGCCAGATCTCGCCGAAGCTTTGGTGCACACCAGAGCGACGATCGTCACCATTCTGAATCTGGAGCCGCAGGTCGGTGAGACCGATGACTTCTCACCCGAGGAACACCTAGGAGTATTGAGCGAGCACTGTCCCCAACTACGAGTTTCGGCAGTGATTGCCGACCGAAACGGGGTCGCGGACCCGATCGGCCTGAGAAGATATGTCGATTCACTCGGTGCCCGATTGGTTCTGGCCGAGGTTGCTGCGCCCGGCACCGCAGCGCGGCATGATCCAAGCCGGCTAAGTCTGGCCTTGGCCGAGGCTGCAAGACTGCACGAGGCACGCAGCGGCACCGATCGCTCGTGTTGACGTCGACTGACGAGGGAGTGCGCTGATGGCGATGACGGCTGCGGTCAAGGACGAACTCAGCCGGGTGACGGTGACGAAGGTGTCCGCCCGACGAGCTGAGATCTCCACGATGCTCCGCTTCGCCGGCGCGCTGCATCTAGTGGCCGGTCATATCGTCATCGAGGCCGAGCTCGACACCGGCTCCGTCGCCCGCCGACTCCGCAAGGAGATCTCCGAGGTATTCGGACATCTCGCGGAGGTGCAGGTCGTCACGGGTGGCAGCCTGCGCAAGGGCACCAGGTACCTGGTCCGAGTCAACAAGGACGGCGAGGGGCTGGCGCGCCAGTCCGGGCTGGTCGACCTGCGCGGCCGTCCGGTGCGCGGCCTGCCCACCCATGTCGTGGCCGGTACGGTCGCTGAGGCGGAAGCAGCCTGGCGTGGCGCCTTCCTGGCACACGGCTCACTTACCGAGCCGGGCCGCGCCGGGGCGCTGGAAATCACCTGCCCGTCCAACGAGGCGGCCCTGGGACTTGTGGGAGCCGGCCGGCGGCTCGGCGTGCTGGCCAAGGCGCGCGAGGTACGCGGCGCCGATCGCGTGGTGGTCCGGGACGGTGATGCCATCGGGGCGCTGCTCACCCGGATCGGCGCACACGATTCGGTGCTGGCCTGGGAGGAACGCCGGATGCGGCGTGAAGTGCGTGCCACCGCGAACCGGTTGGCCAACTTCGACGACGCGAATTTACGCCGCTCCGCCCGCGCGGCGGTCGCGGCGGGCGCCCGGGTCGAACGGGCGATGGAAATCCTCGGCGACGACGCGCCGGAACATCTGCTGTCGGCCGGCCGGCTGCGGCTCGAGCACAAGCAGGCTTCCCTCGAAGAATTGGGCAGCCTGTCTGATCCGCCGATGACCAAGGACGCCGTGGCGGGCCGGATCCGGCGCCTGCTGGCGATGGCGGACAAGCGAGCCGCCGACGACGGCATCCCGAACACTGAGGCAGCCGTAACGGCGGAAATGTTGGCGCCCTGATCAGATCAACCACCCGCCTGGCCGAGAGCCGTCGCCGGCCGGACGATAAAGTCACAACGGTTCGGTCTGCACTGTCGCGGCCAGAGAAATCGACCACAGCTCCACGGCAGCTTTCAGCAGCTCTACTGCATCAGGGAGATCACACAGTGACTGTTCGGGTTGGCATCAACGGATTTGGCCGGATCGGCCGTAACTTCTTCCGCGCCGTGCAGGCGTCGGGCGCCGACATCGAGGTGGTGGCGGTCAACGATCTGACCGACAACAAGACCCTCGCCCACCTGCTCAAATACGACTCGATCCTGGGGCGCTACCCGGCCGAGGTCAGCTACGACGAGGACAACATCATCGTCGGCGGCAAGGCCATCAAGGCACTCGAGGAACGCGACCCGGCAAACCTGCCGTGGAAGGACCTGGGCGTCGACGTCGTCATCGAGTCGACCGGCTTCTTCACCAAGGCGGCCGACGCACGAAAGCACATCGACGGCGGAGCCAAGAAGGTCATCATCTCCGCGCCGGCGACCGACGATGACATCACCATCGTGATGGGCGCCAATCACGAGCTGTACGACCCGGCCAACCACCACATCATCTCCAACGCCTCCTGCACCACGAACTGTCTGGCGCCACTGGCCAAGGTCCTCAACGATGCCTTCGGTATCGAGAAGGGCCTGATGACCACGATCCACGCCTACACCCAGGACCAGAACCTGCAGGATGCCCCGCACAAAGACCTGCGCCGGGCCCGTGCCGCGGCGCTGAGCATCATCCCGACCTCGACCGGTGCCGCGAAGGCGATCGGACTGGTGCTCCCCGAGCTCAAGGGCAAGTTGGACGGTTACGCGCTGCGCGTTCCGGTGCCGACCGGTTCAGCGACCGATCTCACGGTGACGTTGTCGAGGGAAACCACGGTGGACGAGGTCAAGGCCGCCTACAAGGCCGCGGCCGACGGCCCGCTCAAGGGCTACCTGGTCTACACCGAGGATCCGATCGTGTCGGCTGACATCGTTACCGATCCCGCGTCCTGCATCTTCGACGCCACCTTGACCAAGGTCATCGGCGATCAGGTCAAGGTGGTCGGCTGGTACGACAACGAGTGGGGTTACTCCAACCGGCTGGCCGACCTGGTCGGCTTCGTCGGATCGTCGCTGTAACCGCCGGGGCAGGCATGCGCACTCTGGATGACCTGATCCGGGTCGGCGTCAAGGGCCGCCGCGTCCTGGTGCGCAGCGACCTGAACGTGCCTTTGGGCGCGGCCGGAAAGGACGGCGCAGCACGAAAGGTCACCGACGACGGGCGGATTCGGGCCTCGTTGCCGGTACTGGTCAAGCTGCTCGACCATGGCGCTCGGGTGATAGTCACCGCGCATCTGGGTCGTCCCAAAGGTGAGCCGGATCCGCAGTACTCGTTGCGGCCGGTGGCCGACCGTCTCGCGCAGCTGCTCGGTACGCCGGTCGAGTTCGCCCTCGACACGGTGGGTGAGAGCGCTCGTCTGTTGTCCGACGGACTGGGTGACGGCGAGTTACTGCTGTTGGAGAACGTCCGGTTCAACGCCGGTGAGACCAGCAAGGACGAGGACCAACGGGCCGAGTTCGCCCGTTGCCTGGCCCTGCTGACCGGCGGCGAGGATGAGGGTGGCGCCTATGTGGACGACGCCTTCGGCGCGGTGCACCGTGCGCACGCCTCGGTCTACGACGTCGCGAGGTTGTTGCCGCACTATTGCGGGGATCTGGTTCGCGAGGAGCTCCTGGTGCTCAAGAAGCTCACCGAAAACCCGGAACGGCCCTACGTCGTGGTTCTCGGCGGGTCCAAGGTGTCGGACAAGCTCGCCGTGATCGAAGCGCTGCTGCCCAAGGTCGATCGGTTGCTGGTCGGGGGCGGCATGTGCTTCACCTTTCTCAAGGCGCAGGGCCACGAGGTCGGCGACTCGCTGCTCGAGGCTGATCAGATCGACGTCTGCAAGCACCTGCTGGCCGAGTCCGGCGACAAGATCGTGCTGCCCACCGATGTGGTGGTCGCCGCCGAGATCAGCGAGGACGCCGACATCAGCACCGTCCCGGCCGATGCGATACCGCCCGGCCAGAAAGGTCTGGACATCGGGCCGGAATCGGTGGCGTTGTTCACCGCCGAACTGGGCAAGGCCAGCACAGTGTTCTGGAACGGTCCGATGGGCGTCTTCGAGGTCAGCCCCTTCGCGGCCGGCACCAAAGCCATCGCTGAGGCCGTCACCACCGCCGCGGGCTTGACCGTGGTCGGCGGCGGCGACTCGGCTGCGGCTGTGCGCGCGCTCGGGATCGACGAGCAGGGCTTCGGGCATATCTCGACCGGTGGCGGGGCGTCGCTGGAATACCTGGAAGGCAAGACCCTGCCGGGTGTCGCCGTCCTCGAGGAGGTCTGAGTGGCGCCGGCAGCCAAGCCTGTCACCCGAAAGCCCCTGATCGCGGGCAATTGGAAGATGAATCTGAACCACCTCGAGGCGATCGCCCTGGTGCAGAAGGTCGCGTTCAGTCTCAAGCCGCATCATTTCGATGCCGTCGAGGTCGTGGTGCTGCCGCCTTATACCGATATCCGTTCGGTCCAGACCCTGGTGGACGGTGACAAGCTGCGGCTCGGATACGGCGCTCAGGATCTGTCCGAAAAGCAGGCCGGCGCCTACACCGGCGACGTGTCCGGTGTGATGCTTGCCAAGCTCGGCTGCAGCTACGTCATCGTCGGGCACTCCGAGCGTCGCCAGCATCATTGCGAATCCGACGAGCTGATCAACACCAAGGTCAAGGCCGCCTACACCAATTCGTTGACCCCCATCCTGTGCGTCGGTGAACCGCTGGAAGTGCGCGAAGGTGGCGCGCACGTCGAGCACTGCGTCGCGCAGCTGGCCGCGGATCTGGCCGGTGTCGATGAGAACTCGGCCTCCTCGATCGTGATCGCCTACGAACCGGTCTGGGCAATCGGCACCGGCAAGGTGGCCACCCCGGCGGACGCTCAGGAGGTCTGCGCTGCGCTGCGCGGCAAGCTCGTCGAGCTGTACAGCCCGGAACTGGCCGACGGGGTACGGATCCTCTACGGCGGTTCGGTGAAGTCGACGAACGCCGCGGAGATCGTCGCGCAGCAGGATGTCGATGGTGCTCTGGTCGGTGGTGCCAGCCTGGACGCCACCGAATTCGCTGGAATCTGTGTCGCCGCCTCCGGTGGCCCGATGGCCCGATGACATCGGGCGGAAACACCCACCAGCATCGAATCGGCAAGACCAACAGGTAGTCTTCTAGGGCATCCCGTCGCGTCAGCGGCAGTCCGTCGGAAATACGAGCGAGGCATCAAGACCACATGATCTTTCTGTTGTCGATCATCCTGATCGTTGCGAGTCTGCTGATCGTCGTTCTGGTGCTGCTGCACCGCGGCAAGGGCGGCGGGTTGTCGTCCATGTTCGGTGGCTCGCTGTACTCCAGCCTGTCCGGTTCGTCGGTAGTCGAACGAAACCTCGACCGCCTCACCGTCGTCGCCGGACTGGTCTGGGCGATCTGCATCGTCGGGCTGGGTCTGCTGTTCAAAGCCAGTTAGCCAGTCAGGGCCAGCTACGCCTGGCTATCGCTCGATCTCGGTCCGGCCGCCGCCGGGTCGGCGCAGGGTTCGGACCTGCAGGAGCGGTAAGCGAAATCCGGATCAAGCTAAGAGGAGTCCGAAAGTGGCAGGTGGCAACGCGATCCGCGGCAGCCGGGTCGGCGCAGGACCGATGGGTGAACGGGAACGCGGCGAGGCCGCCCCTCGTCAGCTGGTGTCGTTCTTCTGTGCAAACGGGCATGAAACGGTACCGGCCTTCGCGATGGACGCGCCGGTGCCGGACACCTGGGACTGCCCGCGCTGTGGATTCCCAGCCGGCCGTGAGTCGGCGACGCCACCGGCCGCTCCGCGCAATGAGCCGTACAAAACCCACCTTGCCTACGTGAAGGAGCGCCGTTCCGACGCCGACGGGCAGGCCATTCTCGACGAGGCGCTCGCACGGCTCCGGGCCCGGCGCGGCGAGTAGCCACCCGTCGCAGCCCGAAACAGCCTGGCCCGAAGAAGCCGCTCTGCAAGCACCTGCACGAAAGTAGCCGCTCTAAAGCACTTGGCGGTAGTCGCGGTCCTTGTCCGCGGGCAGCCGCGCGGCCGCATCCCGGTCGACCAACCACAACGTCCGGCGATGTCCCCGAGGTCCGGCGCAGGGAACTTGGACCCGTCCGGCCCCGCTCCAAGCCATCGCGACGGCCTCTGCCTTGCCGGTCCCGGACGCCACGAACCAGATCTCGTTGGCCGCATCCAACCCGCCGAAGCTGAGCGAAATGCGATTGGGCGGCGGCTTGGGGGAGTTGCGGACCGGGATCACCGGCGCCGAGTCGTCATACACGCCCGGATGCTCCGGAAAGAGCGAGGCGCAATGCCCGTCCGGGCCGATGCCGAGCAGCAGCACATCGAAGTTGGGGATCTCGTCGACGTCGTCGGCGCGGCGGGCCTGCCGCAGTTGTTCGGCGTAGCCGGCGGCGGCCGCGTCCAGGTCAGGTCCGAACTCGCCGTCACTGGCAGGCATCGGAAATCGGCGGGCCTGCGCGAAGGGTTGCCGATCGAACAGGATCCGGTTCGCCGGAGTCTCGTTACGGTCGGAGGAGTCGGCTGGCACGAACCGCTCATCACCCCAGAAGACGTCGACCCGGGACCAGTCCACGCTGTCGCTGCGGCTGGACTCCGCGACCGCGTTCCAGACCGCTTCCATGATCGAGCCGGCCGTCAATGCCAGCGCCGCCCTACCTCGGTTCTGTTGCGCGTGGGCGAGCGTGACCAGCAGCCGGGCAGCAACGTCGGCGGCAAGGCGCTCTGGGTCGGGCTGGACGACGAGTTCGGGCTGTGCGGGCACCGGCGATCAGCCTTCCTGGCTGGCAAGCGCCGGGTCGTGCCAGATGTGCGTGCGGTTCGACACCCGGTCGTTCAGACCGGTGAGGCCCGACACCGCCCCCAACGCCTCGCCGTACGGTTGGTCGGCGTCCAGCCGACGCAGTTCCTCGGCGAGCATGTCGCCGGTGGTGCGCCTGGGGAATGGCTGGATGGTGTCCATCTGGCCAGGCCGGCGCATCAGCAGTTTGTAGCCCTCGTTGGTCATCTGGACGCTGTGGCCGTCCTGGAACTCCAAGGACACCGATGAGATGTACTTTCCTTGGGCATGCTCGACCGGGACGTAGATGCCCAGCCGGGAGGACAACCAGCCGGCCAGCAACTGAGCCGAAGGATCGACGGGGTTGCCGTAGACCACCAGCGCCTTCGCGGGCGAGGAGGCCGTGTCGAAGGCGGCGGCAAGCGCGGCCCGCCACGGCGTGATCACCGTCCAGGTCAGGTCGGTGTCGCCGGGCGCGTAATCGACGGCCCGCTGCTGTAGCGAGCGAGCTGGGTCGGCGTCACGGATCACGTTGGTGACCCGACGGTCGGCGAACACACCCAGCGGGTCCTGGGCAATGATCTCGGGCGTCTTGGAGTACCACCAGGCCACTACCGGAGCGTCCGGCGCAAGCAGCGGCAGCGTCACCGACTCCGAGTGCAACGCCAGCCGGCCGAACATCCGCAGCACAACCGATTCGCCGGGTCCGTGCCGGCCACCGATCGAGACCTCGGCGTCCAGCCGCGGCACCGGTGCGTCGATATTGTGCCGCATCACCATGATGACGCGCATCGGGTGCCTGGATGCTGCCGTCGCGACCGCCGCTTCGACGTCGGCGGTGTCCTTCTCTTCGAGCACCACGACCAACGTCAGTGCCAGACCACTGGTAACGGCGCCCCCGGTGCGTCGTTCCGCGGCCAGCGCCTGCACCACTGCCGTTCCGGTGGTATCCCACAGTGTCGTCATGCTGCGCTCCTGTCGTCGCCGCCAGCAGGTCTGTTGGTCATGGTCGTCGCCATTGCCGGCCGTCGCGAGCCAGCATCTCGTCGGCGGCCTTGGATCCCCACTCGCCGGCCCGGTAGAGCTGCGGGTTCTGGCCCTGCCAGAATTCCTCGAGCGGATCGATCACTCGCCAGGACGCCTCGACCTCTTCATTACGCGGGAACAGAGTTGCGTCACCGAGCAGAACATCGAGAATGAGCCGCTCGTAGGCCTCGGGGCTGGACTCGGTGAACGCCTCGCCGTAGAGGAAGTCCATCGCGACGTCGCGGACCTCCATCATGGAACCCGGCACTTTCGAGCCGAATTTCAACGTGACGCCCTCGTCGGGCTGGACCCGGACCACCAACTGGTTGTGGCCCAGTTCCTCGGTGTCGGTGTGGCTGAACGGAAGGTGCGGCGCCTTCTTGAAGATCACCGCGATCTCGGTGACCCGGCGGGGCAGTCGCTTGCCGGTCCGCATGTAGAAAGGCACTCCGGCCCACCGTCGGGTGTCGATTCCGAGCCTGACGGCCGCATAGCTCTCGGTCTTGGAGTCCGGCGATACGCCCTTCTCAGCACGGTAGGCAACCACCCGTTCACCGGCCAGCCAGCCTTGGTCGTACTGACCGCGCACCGCGAAGGCGCCAAGGTCCTTGGGCAGCGTGATCGCTCGCAGCACCTTGAGCTTCTCGGTCCGGATGGCGTCGGCGGTGAACTCGACGGGTTCCTCCATCGCGGTCAGGGCCAAGAGTTGCAGCAGGTGATTCTGGAGCACGTCGCGGGCGGCGCCGGTGGCGTCATAGAAGGCCGCCCGGCCCTCGATGCCGACGTCCTCGGCCATCGTGATCTGCACCGAATCCACATAGTTGGCGTTCCACACCGGCTCGAACAGTTGGTTGGCGAACCGCAACGCCATCAGGTTCTGGACGGTTTCCTTGCCCAGGTAGTGATCGATGCGGAACACGTCATCGGCGGTGAACACGTCATCCACCAGCGCGTTGAGCGTCTTGGCGCTGGCCAGGTCGTGCCCGAACGGCTTTTCCACGACGACCCGACGCCAGCCGCCCGAGGCGGTGTTGTCGGCCATCTTGGTGCGCTCCATCTGTTTGAGCACCGTCGGGAAGAGGCTGGGCGGGATCGACAGGTAGAACGCGGCGTTGCCCTTGATGCCGTGGCTTTCCCGCAGTTCGTCCAGCGTCCGGGCCAGCTCATCGAAGGCGGCGTCGTCATCGAAGGATCCCGGCACGAACTTGATGTCGCCGGACAACCGCGACCAGACTTCCTCGTTCCAGTCGGTGCGGGCATGCTCCTTGGCTGCCGTCTTCGCGAGGTCTTCGAAGTCGCCGTCCTCCCAGTCCCGGCGGGCGAAACCGAGTAGCACGAAGTCGGCCGGCAGCAGGCCACGGTTGGCGAGGTCGTAGATGGCCGGCAGCAGCTTTTTACGGGCCAGATCACCGGTGACGCCGAAGACCACCAGGGCACACGGTTCGGGTACCCGCGGCAGCCGCCGATCGCCGGGATCGCGCAGCGGGTTGGAACGCAGACCCTTGGGCAATGACGGTCCCTCGCCGGCGCTGATCGCAGTCGATTGGGACTGGTCCTCAGTCGTTGACACGTTCGATTCCACCTCAGAGGTTTTCTAGCAGCTGACCGATGCCCGCGGCCCGATCGGTGAGATGCAAATGCAGGACGGGTCGGCCCCTGGCCACGAGCACCGCCGCGTCGCCGGCTGCCTGCGCGCTCTGCAGCACGCTGAACGTGTACGGGCGATCGGGAATGCTCAGATCCTTGGCCACCGCGCCGGTGATCTGCAGGAATATGCCGTTCTGGTGGCCACCCTTGTGATACTGCCCGGTCGAGTGCAGGAACCGCGGTCCCCAGCCGAAGGTGGTCTGCAGCTGCGTCCGCGCGGCAAGGGGGCCCCGCAGATCTGCCGCGGAGGCGTCCGCGTGCCGGTCCAGGTAGGCCTGGATCGAGAGATAGCCGAGCTCCGGCGCCGTTGCGAAGAACGCGTTCAATGCCTCGGCCACCGAGCTGACATCGCCGAGGTCGAATCCGAGCGGGTACACCTCGATGGCGCCCTCGGTCAGTACTGGCTTGTCGCTGCCACTGCTGGAG